>JAYSSW010000549.1:0-8065 GCA_043720335.1 Planctomycetia bacterium | reverse complement strand
CGCTCGCAGGTCGTTGTCGTTCGAATGGTGGGAGATCCTCCCCAGGGCTGAGCCGTTGCGCTGCACGCGGAATTCTCCGTTGCCCTGGGAAAGACTCCCGGGGCGTTTTTTTTTGGGCGACGCGCGTCCCCTCTCCACCAAGCGGGACCGCGAGCACGGAGGTAGGCACTTGAAGAAAGTCAGCATCTACGACACCACGCTTCGTGACGGCAGCCAGGGGGAAGGGGTCAACTTCTCCCTCCAGGACAAGCTGCTCATCACCAAACGGCTCGACGAGCTGGGCGTCGACTACATCGAGGGGGGCTATCCCCTCTCCAATCCCAAGGACTTCGAGTACTTCCAGGAAGTCCGCAAGTTGAAACTGAAGCACGCCAAGGTGGCCGCCTTCGGCATGACGCGGCGCAAGAACGCCCGGCCCGAGGACGACACCTGCATCAAGGCGCTGCTCGACGCCGAGACGCCGGTGGTGACGATCGTCGGCAAGACGTGGGACTTCCAGGTGCGCGAGGTGCTGAACGCAACCCTCGAAGAAAACCTGGCGATGATCGCCGACTCGGTCGCGTACTGCAAGGCGCAGGGCCGCGAGGTGGTCTACGACGCCGAGCACTGCTTCGACGGCTTCAAGCACTGCCCCGACTACGCCCTGCTCACGCTGCGCGCGGCCCGTGACGCCGGCGCGACGACGTTGGTGATGTGCGACACCAACGGCGGCACGCTCCCGGAGGAGATCGCCGAGCGGGTGGCGCTGGTGCGGCGCGAGCTGCCCGGCGTCGAGATCGGCATCCACTGCCACAACGACTGCGACGTGGCCGTCGCCAACACGCTGGCGGCCGTCTACCAGGGCGCCACGCAGGTGCAGGGGACCATCAACGGCATCGGCGAACGCTGCGGCAACGTCGACCTCATCAGCGTCGTCGCCAACCTTTCGCTCAAGCGCGGCTACGAGGTTCTCCGGCCCGGCAGCCTGCTGCACCTCACCGAGGTCTCGCGCTACGTCTACGAGATCGCCAACATGAACTTCCGCTCCGGCCAGCCGTTCGTCGGCGCCAGCGCCTTCGCCCACAAGGGGGGCATGCACGCCCACGCCGTCGTCAAGAACGCCGCCAGCTACGAGCACATCGAACCCGCCCAGGTCGGCAACGAGCGCAGGATTTTGGTGAGCGAGCTGGCCGGGCAGTCGAGCATCCTCGCCAAGACCAGCAAGTACGCCATCCAGAACGACCGCGCGGTGATGCTGAAGATCCTCAACCAGGTCCAGGACCTGGAGAACGCCGGCTACGAATTTGAAGCGGCCGAGGCGTCGTTCGACCTGCTGGTGAAACGCGCCCTCGGCGTCTACCAGCCGAAGTTCGAGAGGTTGTCGTACCGTGTCAACGTCGAATCGAACGCGAGCAACGCCCTGACCACCGAGGCAACCGTGAAAGTGCGCGTCGGCGACGACGTGCTGCACACCGTCGGCGAAGGGGACGGCCCGGTGAACGCCATCGACGCCGCCCTGCGCAAAGCGCTGCTGCCTGCCTATCCGCGCTTGGCCGAGATGCAGCTGGTCGACTACAAGGTGCGCGTGGTGAACTCGAAGGCCGGGACGGCGGCGCGGGTGCGCGTGGTGATCGAGTGGCGCGACCACGACGCGGTCTGGGGAACCGTCGGCGTGAGCGAGAACATCATCGAAGCCAGCTGGCTCGCGTTGGCCGACAGCTTCGAGTATAAAGGCTTCAAGGACGAGGAAACTGCGAATTGACCGCCCTGGAGACGCAGCCATGAGCGACGAGAGCGAGAACGGCGGCGGCGGCCGGCCCAGGCCGCCGTTCATCCGCCGCGTGAGGATCCGCAACTACAAGAGCATCGCGTCGTGCGACGTGGAGCTGGGCGCCTTCACGCTCCTCGTCGGCCGCAACGGCTCCGGCAAGAGCAACTTCCTCGACGCCCTGGCGTTCCTCGGCGATGCGCTGCAAACTTCGCTAAGAAGAGCACTCAACATTCGTAACGGCATCGGTAGCGTGAAAAACAGGTTTCTCACGGACCAAAAGTCAACTCAGACCTCAGTTGCAGTCACGATGCAACTAGGCGAACTCAACACCATCGAATACGCATTCCAAATCAGCGAAACGAATTCGGAAGGTGACTGGATACTTGAAAGTGAGCGATTAACGTCTCCGCATGGCGATTTTCTCGTGGAAAATGGTGTGGTCAAACAGTTTGAACCGAAAGATGCTGCGACTTCACTGATGTATGAAGGAATCCCAGCGCCTGTGACTATTCCGAACAGTTTGTATCTGGTGATGATCGCAAACCTGCCAGCCTTCAAAGAAACGTACGAATGTCTTCAATCGATCAGCGTGTACAATTTTGACGTCGCAACACTGCGGCAGCCTCAAAATCGTGATACTGGCAATTCGCTTGCGAAAAATGGAAGCAATCTGCCAGCAGTGGTTCGTCGACTCATCGCGAAGCACCCAGGAATGGTAAGCCGAATTTGCCAGTATATGAGTGCTGTAGCGCCCGGAATCATTGATGTTACATATGACAAACTCGGGCAATGGGAGACGATTTCGTTCGTCCAGCAACTCGATCAATCGGCTGTATCGCACTCTCTATACGCACAGAATATTTCGGATGGGACTCTTCGCACGTTCGCGACCTTGGTCGCTGCGAATCTTCCAGAGTTGGATGACCTGCCAGTTCACTTGGTCGGCATTGAGGAGCCTGAAACCGCGCTGCATCCCGCTGCGGCTGGCGCGTTGATGGACGCGCTGCACGAGGCGGCGTGCCGGTCGCAGATCATTGTGACGACGCACAGCCCGGATTTGTTGGATCGCGTGGATTTCAGCACCGACAAAGTCTTGGCGGTGCACATGCGCGACGGGGCGACCGAGATCGGCCCGATCGACGAAGCGAGCCGGAGCGTGATCGAGGATGGCCTTTACACGCTGGGCGAGCTGCTGCGGATGAATCAGCTTCAGCCGCAAATCGCCGATGAGCAGCTTCAAGCCGGCGAGGTCAAGCCGTGAGCAAGCTGCGTGTGGTGCCGATCGTTGAGGGGCATGGCGAATATGCCGCCATTGCGAAGCTGCTGAAGCGCGTTTGGAAGGTACTGCTTGACGGCGATTATCTCGAAGTTTTGGAGACGATTCGGCATCCCGCAGGCAGCTTGAAGAAACAAGAAGGATTGCAGAAAGCGGTTTCACTTGGCGCACGCAAGCTGAAGAACTTGAAGCCTCAGCCGGGGGTGGGGTCGCTGGTGCTGGTCTTGATTGACAGCGACGACGATTGCCCGGTAAAGAAGTGCCCAGAAATGAACGCTTGGGCAAACGAAGTCGCCCGCGGAATCGACGTTTCCTGCTTGATGGCTGTTTTTGAGTTTGAAACTTGGTTCGTCGCAACTGCGGAGTCGTTGGCCGAGTTCCTCGATGTGAAAAATGTCCCCGCAGATCCGGAGGCCACCAGATCAAAGAAGGGTTGGATCGAAAAGTATTTTCGCCGGGAAGAAAAACGGAGAAGCTACAGCCCGTCCATTGACATGCCAAAAATGACAGACGCGATGGACCTGGCCAAATGCCATGAAAAGTCGCGGTCTTTTCGCAAACTGTGCCGCGAACTGGAGAAGCGCCGCACGGCGGCTTCAAGCGAGGAGGGGAAAGCATGAGCACCATCGCCGAAACACAGACAAAGACCCCGCCGCCGGACAAGCGGTTCTTCTACGGCTGGCGCGACGTGTTCCACGAGCTGCCCGACGGGAGCACGCGGCACGAGCAGGTGCCGCTCACGCTGGAGGACACCCTTCATCCGCAGCTGGGGGACCATGTCGTGGAAGGACCGATGCACGACCAGTACCGGATGTACCTCGCCGGCGTCTTCCGCGAACGCCTGTCGGACGACCCGACCGCGTGGGTCCTGTCCGACTGCGGCGTCTACTGGGACCATCCAGATCACACCTACCATGCGCCGGACATCGCGGTCCTGACCGGGCTGCACGAGCCGCAAGGCATCCTCCACCGCGACAGCTACAGCGTCGTTGAGTGGGGCGAGAAGCCGTTCCTGATCGTCGAGATCGTGTCGAGGCACATCCGCAGCAACGACGTCGAGAAGAAGTTCAAGGCGTACCACGAGCTTGGCATCTCGTGCTGCGTGATCCTCGACCGCGTCGCTTCCGACGACGACTGGAGCGTGGTCGGCTACCAGCACACGCCGCGCCGCTATCTCAAGATGCCGACCGATGAGCGCGGCCGCCTCTGGCTCGGCGACCTCGGCGTCTGGCTCGGCGTGAAGGACCACAAGGTCGTCTGCTGGGACGGCGTCACCGGCGAGGAGATCGGCGACTATGTCGCGATGTCGAAGCAGCTGAAAACCACGTCGAAACAGTTGCAAACGACATCACAACAGTTGAAGACGACCGAAGCCCGCGCCAAGGCCGAGAGGCGGCGCGCCGAAGCCGAGAAGCAGCGCGCCGAATCGGAACAGCATCGCGCTGAAGCTGAGAAAGCCCGAGCCGAAGCCGAAAAGCAACGCGCCGAGGCGGCGGAAGCGAAGCTGCGCGAGGTGGAAGCGGAGCTGGCGAAGCTGCGCGAGCCGAAAGCGCCCTGAGCGTGTCGTGTCTTGAGGGGGATCGCCATGCCGGAGCGGGAGCCGGGCGACCGGTGGATGTTGGTTTTCAACCTCGTCGGCCTCGCGGTTGTCGCGGTGCTGCTGACGGCGTTCCTGCTCATGAACGGCGCGTCGCTGGGAGCGTTCCTTCAGTTTCTACAGAGGCCGGAACCCTGGCCTGACCTTTGATCGAGGTGACGGAATGACGGTGGAACTCGCCAAAGCGTACAACCCCAAGGAGGCGCAGGAGCGCTTCCTCGCCTTCTGGGAAGAACAGGGCTTCTTCCACAGCAAGCCGCAGCCCGGCCGCGATCCGTTCACGATCGTCATCCCGCCGCCGAACGTCACCGGCGCCCTGCACATGGGGCACGCCCTCAACAACACGCTGCAGGACGTGCTGATCCGCTGGCGCCGCATGCAGGGCTTCAACTCCCTGTGGATGCCCGGCACCGACCACGCCGGCATCGCCACGCAGGCGGTCGTCGAACGCCTCGTCTTCCAGCAGGAGAAGAAGACCCGCCACGACCTCGGCCGCGACGCCCTCGTGCAGCGCATCTGGGACTGGAAGGACCGCTACGAGAAGCGCATCCTCGGCCAGCTCCGCCAGCTCGGCGCATCGTGCGACTGGACCCGCACGCGCTTCACGCTCGACCCGATCTGCGCTCGCGCGGTTCGCCAGACCTTCTTCAACCTGTTCAAGGACGGCCTCGTCTTCCGGGGCAAGCGGCTCGTCAACTGGGACGCCTTCCTGCAAACATCGGTCGCCAACGACGAAGTCGAGAACGTCGAGCAGAACGCCGACTTCTACTACCTCAAATATCCGTTTGTCGAAGGCGCCACGCACGACGGCCTCGACCATGTGCTGATCGCCACCACACGCCCCGAAACAATGCTCGGCGACACCTGCGTCGCGGTCCACCCGAATCCGCGCGCAGAACTTGAGCGGCGGCAGCGCAAGCTGCACGACGAGCTGGCGAAGGCGAGTGACAAGGAGCGCAAGGAGATCGCCGAGCGGCTGGAGCGGCTGTCGGTCCGCCGCGACACGATGCTGCCGCATTTGGAGAAGCTGGCGGCGCTGGCGCAGTGCGGCGTGAAGCTGGAGCTGCCGCTGGTTGGCCGTGCGATCCCGCTGATCGCGGACGACTACGCCGACCCGGAGAAGGGGACCGGCGCCGTGAAGATCACCCCCGCCCATGACTTCAACGACTGGGAGGTCGGCAAACGCCACCCCGAGATCGGCGCCCCGATCAACATCCTGCAGCCCGACGGCAAGATCAACGACGTGGGCCAGGGGACGTTCCGGAGTGAATCATTCTCCTACGTCGGCCAGGACCGCTTCGCCGCCCGCAAGCAGATCGTCGCCGACCTGGAGCGGCTGGGCCTGGTCGAGCGCATCGAGCCGATCAAGAACACAATCCCGCTCAGCGACCGCAGCAAGACGCCGATCGAGCCGTACCTGTCGGACCAGTGGTTCGTGAAGATGGGCGACCGCGAGGACGGCAAGCCGGGCCTGGCGCAAATGGCAATTGACGCGGTGGTGGAAGGCAAAGTCGCATTCACGCCCGCGCGCTACATGAAAAGCTACATCGATTGGCTCGATCAGAAAGTTGACTGGTGCATCAGCCGTCAGCTCTGGTGGGGGCACCGCATTCCCGTGTGGTCAAGAGCGATGCCCACATCTGGTGGATGGAGTGACGCTGACCTGGACTTTAATGAAACGAAAAACAGGTACATCGCAGAGGGACGACTTGCTGAGCAACGCCGAGGTATCCCTGAACTTGGGACAGACGAATCCACAGGCCGCAAACAGCCAAATTTCTCTTTCTGTGTGAAAGAAGAGAACGACAAAGAAGTGGTCGATTTTTTGCACAAATGGCGGTTCACCCAGGATGTCGACGTGCTCGACACGTGGTTCAGTTCGGCGCTGTGGCCGCACTCGACGCTGGGCTGGCCGGAACAGACCGAGGAGCTGAACTACTACTACCCGACCAGCGTGCTGGTGACGAGCCGCGACATCATCACCCTCTGGGTGGCGCGCATGGTCATCACCGGGCTGTACAACCTCGGCAAAGTCCCGTTCCACCACGTCTACATCCACCCGAAGATGATGGACGGGTTCGGCGAGACGATGTCGAAGTCGCGCGGCAACGGCATCGACCCGCTCGACATCATCGACCGCTACGGCGCCGACGCACTGCGTTTCGGCGTGCTGAAGGTGGCGACCGAGACGCAGGACAGCCGCCTGCCGGTGTCGAACGTGTGCCCGCACTGCGACGCGCTGGTGCCGGTGAAACAGGAGCACATGTACATGCGGACGCGGAAGGTGACGTGCCCGACCTGCAAAGGCGTGTTCCGGCCGGGCGGCCCGTGGCCCAGCGAAGACACGGAGCTGAAGACCGCCAAGCAGGCGTCCGACCGCTTCGAGGAGGGCCGCAACTTCGCCAACAAGATCTGGAACGCGGCACGCTTCATCCTGATGAACCTGGACGGCTACACGCCGCTGGCGCTGAAGCGCGACGAGCTGCCTTTGGAGGACCGCTGGATCCTCAGCCGGCTGGCGACCGCGACCGAGCGTGTCACGGCGGCGCTGGAGCAGTACCGCTTCAGCGCGGTCGGCGATGAGCTGCAGAGTTTCATCTGGTCCGAGTTCTGCGACTGGTACATCGAGATGGCGAAGGGGCGGCTGCAAGGCGAGGGGCGCGCGACGGTGCAGCGCGTGCTGGTCGGCGTGCTCGACGCGATCCTGAAGCTGATCCAGCCGATCATGCCATTCCTGGCCGACTCGCTGTGGCAGGCTCTGAACGAAGCCGCTTTCGAGCGTGGCCTGCCGAACCCCGACCCGGCGTGCGAGAGCGTGGTCCGCGCGGCGTGGCCTGCGCTGCCCGCGTCGTGGAAGGACGCGACGATGGAGACGCGCATCGCCCGCATGCAGGAGCTGGTGCGTGCGGTGCGCGAGGTTCGCAACCGCTACAACGTGGAGCCTCGCACCGCGCTCGACGTGTCGGTGCGCTGCGCCGCGAACGTGGCCGACGACTTCCGCCTGCTGGCGCCGTTCGTCGTGCATCTGGCCGGCGTCGGCTCGTTCAACGCGGCAGCCGAGGTCGCGAAGCCGCCGCAGTCGGCCAGCCACGTCACGCCCGACTTCGAGGTCTTCGTGTCGCTGAAGGGGCTGATCGACCCGGTCGTCGAGTTGAAACGCCAGGAGAAGCAGCTGGCCGAGAAGACGAAGTTCGTGCAGGGCCTGCAAGCGAAGCTCGACAACGCCGGCTTCATGAAGAACGCGCCGGAGGCGGTCGTGCAGCAGCTCCGCAAGCAGCTGGCCGACACGCAGCAGCAGATCGCCGCCATCGAGGAGAATCTGCGCGAGCTGCGCGGAGGGTGATTTTTCATCCGCGAAGTTTAGCCGCTCGCCTACGGCGAGCGCGGGCGCGACGCATGTCCGCGATCATGGAACCGCCGCGTAGTGTCCTGTCCGCGCTCG
>JAYSSW010000548.1:0-8086 GCA_043720335.1 Planctomycetia bacterium | reverse complement strand
CCCCCCCCCCCCCGGACAGGTCGCCGCAACGGTCGGCGGCAGCGATCCGAGCCAGCCTTCCGCCGTTTCCGCCGGTCACGACCGTCTGGCGTCGTCCATCACGAAGGACGGCCAGCCCTGGGGAACCCTCGACCTGACGTTCCTGCCGTCGCCGATCGCGGGCGCCTGGTCGTGGCTGAACCACCCGCTCCTGCCTTTCGTGCTGTTTTTCGGCCTTTTCTGCTTCCTGGCGTTCTACCTCTTCATCCGCCAGCTGTTCCGCCATATCGACCTGTCGCAGTCGCGCGTCGTTCCCAACAAGGTGCGCACCACGCTCAACACCCTGAGCGAAGGGGTCGTCATCCTCGACAAGCAGGGGCTGATCGTCCTCGCCAACGACGCCTTCGTCAAGGCGAGCGGACAGCCGCACGCCGAACTGCTCGGCCAGCCGATCTCCGACCTGTCCTGGGAGACCGCTCCCGACGGCTCCGACGGAGGCAGCTTCCCCTGGGAACGCGCCCTCGAAGCCAGGGAGTCGCAGGTCGGCGCCATCCTCAAGCTGGAGTCCGACGACCGCCTCAGCTCCTGCATCCTCTCCGTCAACTCCACCCCCATCCTCGGCGACGACGGCACCCTGCGCGGCGTGCTCGCCTCGTTCGACAACCTCACCCAGCTCGAGAAGACCAACGTCAACCTCAAACAAGCACTCGACAAGCTCCAGCAGTCGCGGCTTGAGATCCAGAAGCAGAACCAGCAGCTGCGCGACCTCGCCACCCTCGACCCGCTCACCGGCTGCCTCAACCGCCGCGCCTTCTTCGAGTCGTTCGAGGAGCATTGGCACCTGGCCGAGGCGTGCGGCACGCCCATGAGCTGCCTGATGGTCGACCTCGACCATTTCAAGGCGATCAACGACAACCACGGCCACAGCACCGGCGACCGCGTCCTGCAAGCGCTGACCGCGATCCTGCACGAGAACGTGCGCAAGAGCGACCTCGTCTGCCGCTACGGCGGCGAGGAGTTCTGCATCCTCTTGACCGGCCAGGACAAAGAGGAAGCGGGTCGCATCGCGGAACGGCTGCGTCACGCGGTGTCGGTCAGCAGGCCCGCCGACCTCGACGTGACCGCCAGCGTCGGCGTGTCGTCGCTCTGCTACCACGCCAAGAACCCGCAGGAGTTGCTCGACCAGGCGGACCAGGCGCTGTTCATGGCCAAGCGCACCGGCCGCAACCGCGTCGTGAACTGGAGCCAGGTCCCCGCCAACGAGTCGTTCGCCCGCGAGAAGGGCCGCCCGGCGCCGATCGCCGTTCGCGAGCCGATCCCGTACCAGGCGGTGTCGGCGCTGCTGTCGGCGTTGAATTATCGTCACGCGGAGACGGCGGAGCACAGCCGCCGCGTCGCCGACCTGTGCGTCGCGCTCGGCCGCAAGACGCTGCCGCACAACGACTGCTACGCCCTGGAGATGGCCGCGCTGCTGCACGACGTCGGCAAGCTGGGGGTGCCGGACCAGATCCTGCTCAAGCCGGGCGCACTCTCGAACGACGAATGGAAGGTGCTCAAGACGCACGAGGCGCTGGGCGAGGAGATCGTCGCGGCGTCGTTCCACCTGCCGGCGCTGGCTGAGATCATCCGCTGCCACCGCCTCCGCTACGACGGCGACCCGTCCGACGCGAAGGCGATGAAGGCGGGGGCGATCCCGCTGGGAGCGCGCATCCTCAAGATCGTCGACGCCTTCGACGCGATGGTGTCGGACCAGGTCTACCGCAAGCGCCGCACCTTCGACGATGCGTTCGCCGAGCTGCGACGCTTTTCTGGCACGCAGTTCGACCCCGAATTGGTGGAGATGTTCGTCGCCACGGTGCTGGACCGCGACCAGACCCGCAGCGGCGCGAAATCGACCTCCAGCACGCTGCAGATCGGGCTGCTGCTCGAACGGCTCGCCCTGGCCGCCGACCAGCAGGACCGCGCAACGATCGTGAAGAAGTCCGACAACCTGGCCGCGCTGGCAGCCAAGCGGGGCGATCCGGAACTGATGGACCGCGTGCAGCAGCTGAAAGTCGCCGCCGAGACCGACGCCGACATCGAGACGCTGACCAAGCTGATCGTCGAACTGATCGAGGCGTGCCAGCACGGAGCAGGTCGGCAGAGAGTCGCGTCCCTCGTTTGACGGGGAAGGTCGCCGCGTCACGCCTCGTTCGACTCCGCCGCGTCGTTCGCCTTCGTCGGCGGAAGCAGATGCTCCGAGCGAGGCAGCTCGCGCAGGCTCTTCAGGCCGAAGTGCTGCAGGAACTTCTTCGTCGTGCCGTACAGCACCGGTCGGCCCAGCGAGTCGTCGCGGCCGGCGATCTTGACCAACCCCTTCTCCATGAGCAGCCGCAGCGTCTCGCCGCAGTGGACGCCGCGGATCGCCTCGATCTCGGCCCGCATGATCGGCTGGCGGTAGGCGACGATGGCCAGCGTCTCCTTGGCGGCCGACGTGAGCTTGATGTCGTCGTGCTTGCGGCGCAGCGGCGACAGCCAGCGGCGGTACTCCGGCCGCGTGAGAAGCTGGAAGCCCCCCGCGAGTTCGCTGACCTGGAAGGCGGTGCCGTCGAGTTCGTAGCACGCCTGCAACTGCTTGAGCAGCCCGCGCGCCGTCGCCGAGTCGGGCAGCCCCGCGAGCTGCGCGAGCTTGCGCAGCGGCAGCGGCTCGTCGGCGATCAGCAGCGCCGCCTCCAGCATCGCCAGCTGCGGCGACCGCGCCAGCGGATCGGCCGGCCCGCGCGGCCGCCCCGCGTCGACCAGCCGCCGATGCACGTCCGGCAGCCGACGGTCGCACGGCAGCGCCGCGGGCGACCGCCGCGCCAAGGGACCGAAGTCGCGTTTCTGAAGGGGATGCCGCATTTTTTCCTGCTCGTTCGTAGCCCAGTCCAGGAGAATTCCAAACGGGAAGCGTTTCTCGATCGTGATCCGCGAACAGGCGAATTCCCATGGCGGAGTATAGGCGAAGCGGGGTGCCAGGCGGCACTTTCTTTTTCACGGTGGTCACCTGCGAGCGCCGACCGATCCTCACAACCTCGTCGGGACGCGACTGCTTGCGCCAAGCGATTTCCAGCGTTCCGCTGAAATGCCCGTTTGAATCGGTGGCGATCGTGCTGCTGCCAGACCATCTCCACGCGATATGGACGCTGCCACCGAACGATAGCAACTGCTCGATTCGTTGGGCGAAAGTCAAGGAACGCTTCAGATGCCTGGACTACGTTCATTGAAATCCCGTCAAGCATGGCCACGTTGCATGGGTGAAGGACTACTGGTGGTCGACCTTTCACACGTTGTTTCGCTCGGAGAGTACGACCCCCATTGGGGAAGCGCGAATCCTTGCGAAGGCTACGACGATCCGGAATGGCGCCCGGTACTGCACCAGCGCCTGCCGCGCCGACAACAGCTCCGGCGGCACGTTCGTCACCAGGATCGACCCGTCGCACCACGCCAGCCGTTCGGCGTTCGGCGCGCGGTCCTTCTTCATGAGCGTCGCCGCGCGCAGCAGCCGGCGGCGCGGCGCCATGGAACGGGGGAGCCGAGCGCGAGGGTGGCGAGGTGCTGGAAGATCGCGCGGAGGAAGGCGGCCAGGCGGGGGGGGCCGCTGCTCGACGCTCGTGCGATTGAAGTGGGAGCGACCCCCTTGCCGATAAGCTAGTGGCCACTAAGATGCGTTTCAACGTCCCTGGGGCGGCAGGATTGCGCCTCTTTTCTTTTGAGACGCGCTTGCATATCTTGTCTCCTTTATGCTGGTGCGCCGGGCAAGGCCGGGCAAGCGAGGGCGACCTCGCAAGACGCCTTGCCGCGACAGGCGAAGGTTTGGTACAGAAACGCAAGCGCAGCCTGTGGTTGAACCCGCAGGGGATGCGAAACCGGGTTGGCGTTGTTCGCAGAACCCGTGAGAAGCCAGCAACGCCGCCGTTCCGAGGAGTGAACCGTGTCGACGACTACGATTGAAGAACGCGTGATCCGGATTGTCTGCGACCAGCTTGGCGTCAACAAGGACCAGGTCACGCGCAACACCTCGTTCCAGGAGGACATCGGCGCCGACTCGCTCGACATCGTCGAACTGGTGATGGAGCTGGAGGAGGAGTTCAGCATCACCATCCCGGACGAGGAAGCCGAGAAGATCAAGACCGTCGGTGAGGCGATCGACTACATCCAGAAGGAAAGCGACAAGAAGTCGGGCGGCGGCGCTGTCACCCCCGCGTAGCTTCCCCTCCGGTTCCCCTTTTGATGGAGCATTCCCCGCAATGGCGCGACGTGTCGTCATCACCGGCCTGGGCACGGTCTGCCCCCTTGCGACCAGCACGGCCGAGTACTGGAAGGGCCTGCTCGCGGGCCGCAGCGGCATCGGCCCGATCACGCTGATCGACACGTCCGCCTTCAAGGTGAAGTTCGGCGGCGAGGTCAAGGACTTCGCCCCCGACAAGCTCTTCGACGCCCGCTCCGTCCGGCGCATGGACCGCTTCGCCCAGTTCGCCATGGTCGCCGCCGACGAGGCCCTCAAGGACGCCGGCTTCGACCTCGCCAAGGTGGACCCGACCCGCTGCGGCGCCATCGTCGGCAGCGGCATCGGCGGGCTGACCGAGTACGAGGAGCAGCACACCAAGTTCATGCAGGGGGGCGGGCCGCGCGGCATCAGCCCCTTCGTCATCCCCAAGATGATGCCCAACGCCGCCGCAGGCAACATCTCCATCCACTACGGCCTCGGCGGCCCCTCCACCGCCGTCTCCACCGCCTGCGCCTCCGCCGCCAACGCCATCACCGACGCCCTCCGAGCCATCCAGCGCGACGAGGCCGACCTCATGGTCACGGGCGGCGCGGAAGCCGCCATCACCTATATGGGCCTGGGGGGCTTCATCGCCGCCCGAGCCCTCTCCCAGCGCAACGACGACCCCCACGCCGCCAGCCGACCCTTCGACAAGGACCGCGACGGCTTCGTCCTCAGCGAAGGCGCCGGCATCCTTGTCATCGAGGAGCTGGAGCACGCTCGCAAGCGAGGCGCCCGGATCTACGCCGAGCTGCTCGGCGCGGGCTACACCTCCGACGCCTACAACATCACCGCCCCGCACCCCGAAGGCGTCGGCGCCTCCCGCGCCATGCGCCTGGCCCTGGCCGACGCCAAGATCGACCCGGCGCAGATCGACTATGTCAACGCCCACGGCACCAGCACCGAACTGGGCGACGCCGCCGAGACCCTCGCCGTCAAGAAGGTCTTCGGCGACCACGCCCGCAAGCTCGCCATCAGCAGCACCAAGAGCATGATCGGCCACCTCCTGGGCGCCTCCGGCGGCGTCGAGCTGATCGCCTGCGTCCTGTCGATCCGCGACCGCGTCGTCCACCCGACCATCAACTACCACACCCCCGACCCGGCCTGCGACCTCGACTACGTCCCCAACACCGCGCGCGAGATGAACGTCCGCTACGCCATCTCCAACAGCTTCGGCTTCGGAGGCCACAACGCCTCCCTTGTCGTCGGCGCGATGTGACGGCTTCGCAACCTGGCCAACGCCCATGCCGCTCGAAATCTGGCTCCTTCTCGGCGCGCTCGGCCTGGGCTTCCTGGCCCTGTTCGCCGCCGTCGTCTTCTTCCTGTGGGGAGTCGTCGCGGCGGCGCTCTGGAACGTCCGCTACCTCCGCAACAAGCACCGCTACGTCAAGGTCGTCGCCACCGTCACCGGGTCGCTGCGGCCGCCCTGGCTCATGCGTTTCAGGCCGTCGCGCTACCACAACCACCCCACCGCCGCCTGGATCTGGGTGTCTTTCACCTTCAACGACAAGACAGTGAAGCGCCGCCTCCAGGTCACGCTGGACCAGGCCGACCGCGCCGTCCGTTCCGGCGTCGTCGGCCTGCTCGTCGATCCGCAGCGACCGACCGACCTGGTGCTGGACTGAGCGCGTAGGCGAGCGGAGGACGTGAGTCCCCTGATTCGTGGACGCGAAAAAGCATCAACGGCCGGCGCTTTCGGCAACCCCACGTTCAACGGCGACCTCGCCGAGATCCGCGCACTCGCCGTGGTCCGCGAGTGAAACGGCCCGCGCTCAGAACCAGAACACGACCGGCTTGACCCCCGCCTTCGCGAGATGCGGGTCGAGGCGCTTCGCCAGTCGCGGCCAGTTCGTGTGCGGCACGGCGGGGAACAGGTGATGCTCCAGGTGGTACAGGTGCTCGACCGCCAGGATCGACGCCACCACGCCGCGAAAGGCCCGCGTCTGCGCGAGCTCGTCCTTGCCGTGCGGATCGTGCGGCAGGTACGACGTCACCAGCGGAATGATCCAGCTCCCCGCGATCATCGTCGCCACATGGACCGCCAGGATCGGCGAACGCGGCAGCGTGGAGACCGCCAGGACCACGAGCGCGAGGCAGAGCGCTCCTTCGCTGACAATCCAGCCGCGCGCCTGCGGGGCGTTCCGCAAAGCCCAGAACCAGACACGCCCCTGGAACCAGAACCCTTCGCAGAGCGCGCCGAGCATGGTCTTTCGCGCAGCCGTCGCTTCCGGGTCATCGGTCGCGGGGTAGCGGGTGTGGTGCTGAAGGTGCGCGGCCTGGTAGGCGTGGCCGCTGCGGACCGCCAGCAGTTCTGTCGCGGACAGCAGAAGATCGTTCACCCGCTTCGGCAGCCCCAAGCTGCGATGGACCAGATCGTGCGACGTGGAGCCGTAGGTCACGAAGCTGAGGCAGACCAGGCACGCCAGGGCCGGGAACCAGCGGTCGTGGCAGGCGAACACGAAGTACGCCGCGCACCACAGGAAGGGGGATGCGATCGTCCACGCTCTGCGCCACGGCGACACGTGCAGCAGGTCCGTCCCCAGTTCACGCAGCGACGGCAGGGGAGCATTCATGGCGTTTCCTCGCTCGGAGGTGACGACTTCGGCGGGAAGGTGAGGATCAGCCCCGTCGTCATCAGGACGGCGCCGAGCAACGCGGGGGCGAGGTGGAAGGCGTCGTTGTAGCCGATGGCGGGATGGACCGCGATGGCGCTGCCGAAGCCCGCGAGGCCGACAAGCACGAGGGTTCGCCACAAACTCGCGGAGGGGACGGCGCACCACAGGCAGAAGAAGAGGGCGACGCCGCAGCAGCAGACGCCGCCGCCGAAGCCGGCCCGGTCGTGCGCGATGAGCGGCACAAGGCGCTCGTTGATCCGCGCCAGGTCGTCGACCTGCACGCCCATGTAGGCGAGGTCTTCCGGCACGAAGACGTGAGTCATGCCGATGGCAAAGATCACGCCGCCGCCGAGGACCATGCCCGCCGCAGCCCCCAGCAGGCAGGCGCGGCCGATCCCCGTCGCCGTGGTCCACGGCCCACGAACCGACGGCGCGAGCAGGCAGCCAACGCCGCGCGGCCGCAACGAGCGATGCGACAGGACGAGGCCGACGCCGTGCAGCGGGAGCAGCCCGAGGGTGGCCAGGCCGTGCCAAGTGTCGAGGTAGCCGTGGCCGAGGTAGGCGAAGAAGCTGGCGAAGCCGACGCCGCTGGAAACCAGAAGCACCCACCAGGCCCACGCCTGTCCTTGCGACAGGGGATGCGCGACCAGCCAGCGGTAGAGCAGGCCGATGGCGATCAACGAGCCGCCGAACGAAACGCGGTCGTGGATCATGAAATGGACAATGCGGCACTCGTGCAGCGCGCACAGGTCGCGCGCGCTCATGCCGAGGTACGCCTCGTCGTGCGGCAGGAAGTTCCCGCTGACGCCGAGGCCCACCACGACGAGTCCCGCCAGCATCAGGCCGAACGCCGAGGCGGTCAGCAAGGCCCGGCCATCCCCAAGCGTTCGCGACATCGGTTCCATCGGAGTGCATCAACCACGGACCGTGATTCCCCCTGAACGCCCAACCGCGACCCTGCGCCGGGGACAACCGGGATTCGACATCGCGTCCGCTGTTTATTCGGAGCGCTGCTTGCGGTTCTGGATGAACTGCTCGATCTCGCCGCCGGAGACAACCTGGTGCCATGTCCAGACTAAATTTTCGGGTTGCTAAGCCCGTTCGTTTATGGGAATCTCCACGTCAACAAGGAGGCTCCCATGAACAAGAAGTACATCGTGCGGCTCACGGTCGAAGAACGGGCGATTTGCGAAGCGACCATCAA
>JAYSSW010000547.1:0-17696 GCA_043720335.1 Planctomycetia bacterium | reverse complement strand
CGCCGATCGAGCGGATGCGCTGGGTGGCGTCCCAGGTGTAGAGCGACGGGACGTCGAACGCGGAGAGCTGCTCGCCATTGGCGACGTCCCAGACGATGACGCGTCCGACCCGGTCGCCGGTGGCGAGGCGCCGGCCGTCGGCGGAGAAGGCGCAGCAGTAGAGCATCGACGGGAAGTGCTGCGGCGTGCGCTCGGCGTGGCCGCGCAGCTCGCGGATCGGCTCTCCCGTGGCGGCGTTCCAGAGCTTGCCGAGCATGTCGTCGCCGACGCTGGCGAGCTTCGTCCCGTCCGGCGAGACGGCGAGCATGCGGATCCAGCGGCCGTGCGCGTCGATGGTGCGGACCGCGCGGTTGTTCGCCAGGTCCCACCAGATGAGCCGGCCGTCGTACCCGCCGGAGATCGCGTGCGGCCCGGCGATGCGCACGCTCGTGACGTAGCGGCCGTGGTCGGCCAGGTCGCGCACGGCGGGCGTCGCCGGCATCAGGTCCAGCTCGACCACCTTGTTCGTCGAGCTGGCGACCAGGATCTTCTGCGAATTGGGCACGCGCGCCACCGAGAACAGGATCTCGCTGCGGTTGATCTCGCGGGCGTTGCGCAGGTTGCGCGGATTGCTCTCAGGCATGGCGTGGACCTTCTTCGAGAAGGGGCGGGATGGTTACGATCAGCGGCTCATCACAAGGCTCGTCGAAGAGTTGCAGCCAGGAGTCAACATCTAGGATGTTGTCGAGAATTTGTCGCAGCCGCTCAAGTTCGGAAATCGACGCCAATTGCGAATTCACTTCTTCAAGCGGTTCGCCGAACTTCACGCGACCCACGCGGACGATGCTGCTTCGCAGCGTTTTCGCAACCGTGGCCCGATACGTCGAGGAGTCTTCAAGATCGAACATGCCGAACCTCGTCGCAACGGACCGGCGTTGATAGAGCCTTTACTGGTATTCAGTTCTCGAAAAGTTGGTCCCACGTCGCGGCTGTCGGCAGCTGGTTGGCGATGGCCTTGAGGATGTCAACATCTTCGATCTTTTCCAATGCGGAAAGCGAAGCTTCGTCTGTGGGCCCGATCAGCGATTCTCCCAGCGACTTAATGATTTCGCGGAGTACCTTCGCCTGCCCTTTGGCGATTCGGGCGCGGTACGTCGAGGAGTCTTCGAGGTCGATCATGTTCATCACCTTCTGCATCACGAGCTGGATGATTTCTTTCTCGTAGCGAAGCCCGGACAGGATCTCGGTCACAGTCCAGAGGATTCCCGCCTGGTTGCGATCCGTCACTTCTCCGACCAGCCGTGTGCCCATCCGTTCGATCAGGTCGGGGAGGATCGGCTTGGCGTCGTCGCAGAGGGGAGCGAGCGGGAAAAGGCCCCAGCCGCCGGCGGCGAGCTTCTCCGCTTCGAGCTGCCAGACGCGGACGATCTGGTAGCGGAGCGTGCGGTACGGCGCTTCGCCGGGGAACTGGCGCGTCCATTCGCCGGTGAGAGATGCAGCGAGGTCGGCGTAAAGCCCTCAATGTTGTCACTTGGACGCCGTGCGAAACGCTATTTCTTCCGCAGGGGAAAGAAGCCGTCGAACAATGGTCGATTGTCCACCGTCGTGATCCCGAAGTGGCGGAGCAGAGCCGCATCATTGATATCATTGGTGCGGTACACCTCCAGCCCGTCGCGCTCCTGTCCATCTCGGGCAAGTGTGACGCTGAGGCTGAACGACTCCTGCTCCCGGTAGCCCATCTCCACATCCCTGATGGTCATTCCCTGGAGAATCCGCCAAACCATCAGGAGCATGTCCTGGTTGCCACTGGCCCCGAGAGCTTGCAGGAAAGCGCGGATCCTATGCGGATTGCGCTCGGCCTCAGCCCGCAGCGTTTCAGGCGAGAAGGAAACATCGTGCCCGAACCGCCTTCGGAATTCAGTGGTCAATTTCGCGAGTTGATCGAGCAGGACAGGAACCGCGCGCTCGCGAGGTGCATACATGTCTATCATCCATCCGAGATCATAGTCGCGGAGCAGACGTTCCAAAATGGCAGGAGATCCCAAAGTCATGCTGCCCTCGCGTATGTCCAAAGGATGTCCGTCCAGAGCAGTTCATGGATGGCGCCGAGAATGGACCGCATTTCTGCCGTTTGCGGATTGTCCAGCACCAAGGTGAGATCTTCAGGCCGGACAATCAGACAAATCATCGAGTTTTCGGCAGAGTCGGGGCTGTCAGCGTCCCAAGCAGCCTCGGCCGCCGCATCAGGGTAAACAAGCAGTTCCCGTACGTTGCCAAAAGGGATGTCGCCAAGATGCTGATACTTGTCCCCTGTGATAGCGTCCTCAAACCTGGCCTCACGCCAACGTCGGCCGACGATTCTTGCACAAGCCTCCAGGGAGGCAGAGTCGCCCACGGCTGGGAAGACGATGTCGTTTCCACCAATCATCCCAATTCCTCCTTCACCTTGTCCGTTTCACCATGAAGGCCCTGTCTCGGCTTCTCCACTGGATAATCTTCCACGCTGTAGTGAACATGTTCTCCTCTGCCGCCCCGCAGACGAGGCAAGTCCTCCCCTCCGGCAAAACAGAATGCGAACCTTGTTTTCTCAGCGCACCCTCTGACGAACAGCCGCTTGCTGAGATTCTTCGTGCCGGGAGGCAGCGTGGAGAAGTAGACGGCCTTCGGATGATCGCACGGAGGCTTCGACGCTTTGAAGAGCCACACCACTTGCGAGCTTATGGCCTTGTAGCCTTTGTCGTTTGTATAGTGAAACAAACCCGCGTCTCCGTTGCGAAAAACCTGCGAACGCCGACCGCTCGTAGTACTCCGCCCAGCCCCTTTCCCGCCGTCGCCAAACGATTCGGCTCAATAGCCGGCACCGCTAACGCGACTATGAGCGCCAGAAAGTCTGATAGCCCGTCGTGGTCAAGGAAAAGGAACTGAACCCACCAGCGACTACTGACGGTGTACCGACCGCAGATCGAGTCGCCGATCGTCCGCAGCGAGCCTTCTTTGGCCCAGCATCGCATTGTACCACGCCACCCGTGCGGGGAGCGTGTCGTCCCAGCTCGACTGCAACTCCAGGTGCAGGATCCACGGCTGCGGATCCTCGATGAGCAGCACCTTGTCCGCCTCGGCCGTCACCGTGGACAGGTTCGCGTCGATGATCCGCACCGGGCCAATAGGTTGGCGCGGGACGAGCGCCAGCCAGTCGGGCAGGAACTGGTCGATCAGCGACCGCAAGCTGGCGTCGTACGGCTTGGGCATGGCGGCACGGTTGGGCTACGCCAGCACCTCGCGGATCGGCTCGGTGCCGGGGTCGGTGAGGGGGATCGGCCGCGAGCCGATGTGGTAGTTCTTCTGGTGGTTGATGCCCAGGCTGCGGTAGATGGTGGCGAAGAGGCGAGCGGCGTTGATCTCCCCCTCGGCGACGCGGTTGCCGGTGGCGTCGGTGCGGCCGTAGACCGACCCGCCGCGGACGCCGGCGCCCGACAGCGTGGCGCTCCACGCCGAAGCGAAGTGGTCGCGGCCGAGCTGCGAGTTGATCGCCGGGGTGCGGCCGAACTCGGCGAGCGTGATGACCAGCGTGCTGCTGAGAAGCCCGCGCTGCTCCAGGTCGTCGAGCAGGGCCGCCATCACATGGTCGAGTTCGGGGACCATCTCCTGGTGCGTCTCGAAGTTTTGGCCGTGGCTGTCCCACCAGGCGCGGCCGACGCGGACGAACGGCACGCCCGCTTCAACCAGCCGACGCGCCGCCAGGCACTGCTGGCCGAACAGCGTCGGGCCGTACTGGTCGCGCACCCGCTGCGATTCGCGGGCGATGTCGAACAGCGGCTCGTTCGCCATGATGCCGCCCACCCGGCGGTACGCCTGGCTGTGGCTGTCGATCGACGACGAAGGCCGGCCCCGCTCGAACATGCCGCTGAGCTGGCCGCGCAGCTCGGAGCGCTCGCGGTGGTCCTGCTCCGTCATGCCGGGCCGGCGGATGTTCTCCGGCACGTTCGACGTGTACAGGTCCATCGACCCGTGGCGGGCGCCGAGGAAGCCGGCGTGGCCGGGCGCCATCGTGCGGCCTTCGGTGGCGAAGTAGAACGAGACGTAGTCGGGAACCTGGCTCGATTCCTGACCCAGCTCGCGCGACAGCACGGCGCCGAGGTCGGGGAAATCGACCCCCGACTCGCCGACACGGCCGCGCATCATGATGCGGGCGGCGCCGCCGTGGTCGGCGTTGCGCGTGTTCAGCGAGCGGATGATGCAGGTGTCCTTCATGCGCCGCGCCATGCGGGGCATCAGCTCGGAGATGCGGACGCCGGGCGTCGAGGTCTGGATCGACTGGAACGGCCCGCCGGTCGCGACGCCGGGCTTGGGGTCGAAGGTTTCGAGCTGGCTGGAGCCGCCGGCGAGCCACAGGAGGATGCAGCGCTTCTGCTGGCGGCGCAGCTCGTCGGCGAGGGCGCGCGAGCCAAGGATGTTGATGCCACTCATGTCGGCGGCGACGGCGGCGCCAGCGGTTGCCGCAGCGCCGAGGAAGCCGCGCCGCGACATCCCGTGCTCCGGCGACCCGCAGAAGTTCTTTCGGCTCGTCATCATGGTCTCCTTCGGGGAGCGATCTTGCATGTTTGACCCCCACCAATCGCTTCGCTCATGGTGGGGCTTGGGGGTGTTTTCACTCACTAACCCTGAGCGCAAGCGAGGGGATCGCAGGGAGCCGGGTTGGCGAGAATAATCGTTCAGCGAGTCGTCAAGTGATCCCCTCGCTTGCGCTCAGGGTTAGTGAATCAACCAACACACCATTGCTAGTGGTTGAACCGCATCTCCGCGCTCGTCAGCAGCGCCCAGATGACCTGCTGGCAGGCGGCGTCGGCGCGGTCGCTGCGGCGCTGGAGGTAGCCGACGAGAAGCTGCGTCTCGTCCAGGCGGGCCGGGCGGTTCAGGACGGTGCGCACGGCTTGCTCGACGCGCTTCGTCAGGTCGGCTTCCTTCATCAAGGCGACGGCGAGCGAGCCGGGGCCGGTGAGAAGCTCCTTCTGCAAGCCTTCGTTGTTCGCGAACAGCATCGCCTCGGCGACGCCGACCTGGAAGTTGTCGCCGGGCTGCGCGAACAGCGCCGACAGCTTCTCCGATCCCTTGTCGAAACCTTCGAATCGCTTCTCCAGTTCCTTGCGGTCGGCGGGCAGCGACAGCGGGTCGGTGCTGGCGATCTTCAGCGACACCGCCATCTGCGTCGGCGTCAGCGGGCGGACCATCGCTACGGCGAACAGCTTCTCCTCGGGGAAGTTGTCGCCGGTCCAGCGGCTGCCACGGGCGTAGCCGTTGCTCGACACGATGCCCTGGACGAGCCGGCGCAGGTCGTAGCCATGTTCAATAAGGTCGCGGGCCAGCCACTGGAGCAGTTCGGGATGGCTCGCCGGGTTCTCGCTGTGGAGTTGGTCGAGCGGCATGACTAGCCCGCGTCCCATGAGGCGATGCCAGACGCGGTTGGCGATGTTGCGGGCGAAGTAGTCGCGGTCGGCGGGGGCGAGGGCGGTTTCCACCAGCTTGGCCCGCAGGCTGAACGACGGCGGGGCGGCGGGTTTCTTCGCCTTCTTCGCCTCGTCGAGCCGGGCCTGGTCCTTCTTCTTCTCGTCGCCGGTCGGCTCCTTCATGCCGGGGGCGTCGATCTTGGTCCCCGACAGGAACATCACGGGAGAGACCTTTTCCTTCCCCTTGTGTGGCAGATATTTGACGCTGCCGAACTCGCGCTCGGCGAGGGCGCCGCCGTTGTCGACGGTGCGGGCGAAGAACGACTTCATGCCGTAGAACTGGTCCTGCGTCCACGCCTGCACGTGCGGATGGTCGTGGCACTGGGCGCAGCTCACGTTGACGCCGAAGAACGTCGTGCTGACATCGATCGCGACGCGGTTAAGATCTTTCACTCGGCTCTTCAGGAACTCGTTGGCCCCCTGCTGCTTCGTGTTGGCTTCGTCGGGCAGGATCAGTTCCTTGAACACCTGGTCCCAGCTGCGATTGTCGTTGAAGCTGGCGAGCAGATAGTTGTAAAGAGCGTTGCGGCGCGGGGCGCGCGTG
This sequence comes from Planctomycetia bacterium, assembly GCA_043720335.1. Classification (GTDB taxonomy): domain Bacteria; phylum Planctomycetota; class Planctomycetia; order Gemmatales; family Gemmataceae; genus JAYSSW01. The sequence goes on along the minus strand of JAYSSW010000547.1, from coordinate 11,669 downwards.
ACGTTCTCGGAATACTGCAGAAAGGTGAAGAACTCCGCCGCCTGATGACGGGCGTAGGCGGGGGACGCGATCAGCCGTTCGATAAGCTTGGCTTTCTTGTCGGCGCTGGACGCTGCGAGATACTCGTTCAGCTCCGCCACGGTCGGCACGCGGCCGTTCAGGTCGAGCGTCAGGCGGCGCAGCAGCGTGGCGTCGTCGGCCTGCGCGACCGGCTGCACCTTCGCTTCCTTGAGCTGCGCGTCGAGGTAGTGGTCAATCACCTGCCCGATGGGACGGTCCGCAGGCAGCAAGTTTGGCGATTGCGCGGAAGCGACAGGCGTGCAGGCGGCGACAAGGGCCAGCGCGAAAAGGATTCGTTGCATGGCGAAACAGCCCCAAGGAGGCGGGAAGGTAATGGGGAGAGGGCGGAAGGCAGGCTATATGGAGGCTATCACCCAACGTCGGCGGAATCAATCACAAAGTTGCGAAAAAAAACCGCAGAGGTCGGGGATCGTGCAATCACGCAACTCGATTCGCATGGGCATGTCGGACACCAAGGGAGTTCCATCGCGTTGCCGCAGGGGCGGACTCGCTGGTGCGCTGGTCCCAGCGGACGCGAGTCTTCCAAGGCGGGTTGACACCAAAAGCGGCTTCGTGCTAGATTCCCATCCTCCCGAAATAGTGCCCCAAGCGAGAAGGTTGCGGACGGCCTTGCACGAACGATTCCACGCCGTGATCTCTGGTCGGCAGCGAGGCTGGGCCGCGACGTTGCAGCGCGCGGGACTTCGGGGGATGAGCGGGTTCTATCGCCTCGGCGTCTGGGGCCGCAACCTCGCTTTCGACCGGGGCTGGAAGGCGTCGATCCGCGCCGAACTCCCCGTCGTCAGCGTCGGCAACCTGACCACCGGCGGCACCGGCAAGACCCCCTGCGTCGAGCTTGTCGTCCGCTTCCTCCAAAGCCTCGAACTGCGCGTCGCCATCCTCAGCCGGGGCTATGGCAGCGAGGCGGGACGCAACGACGAAGCGATGGTTTTGGAGGAGAACCTGCCCGACACGCCGCACCTGCAAGGAGCCGACCGCGTCGCCTTGGCCCAGACTGCTTTTGAAGAGCTAGAAAGCGAAATCGTGGTCCTTGACGACGGCTTCCAGCACCGCCGGCTGAAACGCGACTTCGACCTGGTGCTGGTCGACGCCACCAATCCCTGGGGGCATGGCTACCTGTTGCCGCGCGGTTTGCTCCGCGAGCCGATCTCCAGCTTGAAGCGTGCCAGCGCCGTGCTGATGACCCGCTGCGACCAGGCGACCCCGGAGGTGCTGCAAACGATCCGCGACCAGGTGAAACGCTACGCCCCGCAGGCGCCGCTGGCCGAGTCGATCCACCGCCCGGCCTGCTGGGCGAACGCTTCGAGGCAAACGCTCGACCTCGACGCTCTGCAAGGCAGGCCGGTCGCGGGCTTCTGCGGCATCGGCAACCCCGACGCCTTCCGCCAAACCTTGACCAGCCTCGGAATGAGCATCGCTGATTGGCGCGTCTTTCCCGACCACCACCCATACTTGCGCCAGGACGTGGAGAGCCTTCGCGACTGGGCCAACCGTCAGCCGGAGAACGCCGTTGTCGTCACGACCCAGAAGGATCTTGTCAAGCTGCGGATCGACCGGCTCGGCGACCGTGAACTCTGGTCGCTGCGGATTCAGCTCCACCTGACTTCGGGGCAGGAGGCCCTGGAGGACGCGATGCGGAGAATGTTGAGAGAAAAGGTGACCGTGCAGCGGGGATGACAGATTCCCCAAGCCCTGGGATGAGCGAAGCGATTCCCAGGGGTCAAACCGCGCGGAACACCACACCGACCAAGGAGGGGCGGATGTCCACCACCGAGAACGCACACGCCACGCTGAACGGCCCCCACCCCTCGTTCGACATGCTGAAGCCCTACGACCTCGCTGCGCTGAAGACCTACGACCTCGTGTCGCGGCCGTCGAAGGTTTTCCACGACGACCTCGGCAAGCCTGTTACTCCCGACACCAGTGTTGGAAATTGGCTCGCCAGCCTGCCCAAGCAGCTCGGCGCCAACGACCTCCGCCGCGTCGCGACTCATTTGGCGCGCACCCACCGCGAAGGCCGCGTCGCCGCCATCGCGCTCGGCGGGCATGTCATCAAGACCGGCTGCGCCCCGTACCTCATCGACTGGATCAACCAGGGCGTCGTCAAGTCGGTCTCCATGAACGGCTCGGCCGCGATCCATGACTTTGAACTTGCGCAAGTCGGCAAGACCAGCGAGAACGTCGCCGCGCAGCTCCCCGCCGGACGCTTCGGCATGGCCCGCGAGACCGCCGACGCCTTCGCCGTCGCGGCGCGGATGGGCGCCGAGAACGAGCTCGGCCTCGGCTGGGCGCTCGGCCGACACCTCGAAGCGATGCAGTTGGCCCACCCCGAGGACAGCCTCGTCCTGGCCGCCTACCGCGCCGGCATCCCCTGCACGATCCACGTCGCGCTCGGCACCGACATCGTCCACATGCACCCGCACGTCTCCGGCGCCGCCCTCGGCGAAGCCTCGCTCATCGACTTCCGCCGCCTGTGCAGCGTCGTCGCCGGCCTGGCGCACGGCGTCTGGATGAACATCGGCAGCGCCGTCATCATGCCCGAGGTCTTCGTCAAGGCCGTCTCCGTCGTCCGCAACTTCGGCCACGACCTCGACGGCATGGTCACCATCAACCTCGACAAGCAGGCCCAGTACCGTTCGCGCGTCAACGTGCTGGAGCGCCCGTCGTCGGAGGGCATCGAGCTGATCGGCCACCACGAAATTCTGCTGCCGCTGCTGCACGTCGCCGTCGCCGCCGAAATGGCGAGCGCCGCGACACGGCGCAGCGAAACGGCGCGTGCGGCGTAGGTGGGATTTTGCGGGAAAAGAAACCCCAAGCCCCACCATGAGCGAAGCGATTGGTGGGGGTCGGACCCCCAGGAATCGCTTCGCTCATCCTGGGGCTTGCTCGATCAAGGCAAAGGAATCTTCTCCACGGAAGGAGCAACGATGTCGACGGAACTCATCGAGCTGGTGCAGAACCTGGGGCAGCCGCGCGTGCTGGTCGTCGGCGACGCCATGCTGGACCGCTACGTCTGGGGCGACGCCGAGCGCATCAGCCAGGAGGCCCCGGTCATCCTCCTGCGCGTCGACCGCCGCGAGGAGCGGCTCGGCGGCGCCAGCAGCGTCGCCACCATGCTCCGCGCCCTCGGCGCCCGCGTCGCGCTCGCCGCCGTCACCGGCAACGACCACGACGGCAGCCGCATGCGCCAGATGATGAGCGACCTCGGCATCGACCACGAAGCCGTCATCACCGATTCGGACCGGCCCAGCACCGTCAAGGAACGCTACATGGGCCGGGCGCAGCACCGCCACCCGCAGCAGATGATGCGCGTCGACTACGAGGACCGCCGCTCGGTCAGCGATGGGGTGCGCCGGCAGATCATGCAGGTGGTGCAGAGCCAGCTCCGCAGCACCGACCTGGTCCTCATCAGCGACTACGACAAGGGGGTCTGCACGCCGGGCCTGCTCGCGTCGATCATCAACGCCGCCCGCGCCCTGGGCGTGAAGGTGATCGCCGACCCGATCCGCGGCCACGACTACCGCAAGTACCACGGCTGCTCGGCCATCACGCCCAACCGCCTCGAAGCGGGGCTGGCGACCGGCCGCACGCTCAGCACGTTGCCCGAGGTGTACGAGGCCGCGACGCACCTGCAGGAGAAGCTCGACCTGGAAGCCGCCATCATCACGCTCGACAAGGACGGGATGGCGATGAAGCACGCCGACGGCCGGCTCAAGCACCTGCCGACCCGTCCGCGCCAGGTCTACGACATCACCGGTGCCGGCGACATGGTCATGAGCGTCCTCGGCATGGCCCTCGCCGCCGGCGCCGACTACGAGCAGGCCATCCAGCTCGCCAACATCGCCGGGGGCCTGGAGGTCGAGAAGATCGGCGTCGCCACTGTCACCCGCGAGGAGATCCTGCGCGACCTCGCCCAGAGCACCATCGGCGCCCCGTCCGGCGGCAAGCTGCTGTCGCTCGACACGCTGCTGCACGAAGTCGAGCACCGCCGCCGCCTCGGCCAACGCGTCGCCTTCACGAACGGCTGCTTCGACGTGCTGCACGCAGGCCACGTTCAATATCTCCAGGAAGCCCGCGCCCAGGCCGACCTGCTCATCGTCGGCCTCAACAGCGACTCCAGCGTGCGGGCGCTCAAGGGCATCACGCGGCCCGTGCAAGGCCTTGGCGCCCGCTCGACCGTGCTGTCGGCATTGCAGTCGGTCGACTACCTCGCGGTGTTCGACGAAGCGACGCCGATGCACCTCATCCGCGCGATCAAGCCCGACGTGCTGGTCAAGGGCGCCGACTACCGCAAGGAAGACGTGGTCGGCTCCGAGTTCGTCGAGTCGTACGGCGGCCGCGTCCACCTCGCCCACCTGCACCACGGCCACTCCACCACCCGTCTCATCGAGCAAATGCGCTCGGCGGCGTGACTACCTGTTGTCAATCAAGCCCCACCCTGTGAAGGGTGGGGGGTCCAAACCCACAGAAACCATGAACGCAGCGATCTTCCTGCCCAACTGGATTGGCGACGTGGTGATGGCGACTCCCGCGATCCGGGCGCTCCGCCAGCACCACGCAGGCGCGCGCTTCGTCGCCGTCGGCCGGTCCTACGTGCGCGGCGTTGTCGATGGCACGCCGTGGTTCGATGCGTTCCTCCCGCTCGACCGGGCCGGCCCGTGGTCGCAGCGCTGGCCGGCGGTCGCGCTGCAGCTTCGCCGGATGAAGCTCGACCTGGCGGTGCTGTTCCCCAACTCGTTCCGCAGCGGGCTCGTCGCCTGGCTCGCAGGCGCCAAGCAGCGCGTCGGCTTCCGCCGCTATGGGCGCGGCTGTTTGCTGACGCACGCCCTCGATCCGATCCTCGACCAGCAGGGCAAATACAAGCCCAGCCCGATCATCGACGACTACAATCGGCTCGCCCAGGCCGCCGGCTGCCCCTGGCCCGGCCACCGCATGGAGCTGTTCACGACCCGCGCCGACGAGATTGCCGCCGACACCATCGCCGCCAAGTTCCGCTTCGACGACAAAAAAGAGCTGCTTTGTCTCAATCCTGGCGCAGCGTTTGGTTCGTCGAAATACTGGGACGTGGAAGCGTTCGCCCGCCTCGCGCGCGACCTCGCCTTCACGCGTCCGTGCAAGGTGTTGATCCTGTGCGGCCCGAGCGAACGCGAATTGGCTCGCAACATCACCCGGCTCGCCAACCATCCCGATGTCGTTTCACTTGCCGACGAGCCGTTGTCGCTGGGGCTGGCCAAGTCGTTGATTCGCCGCTGCACAGCGCTGGTGACGACCGACAGTGGGCCGCGCCACTTCGCGGCTGCGTTCGACCGGCCCGTCGTGTCGCTGTTCGGCCCGACGCACATCGCCTGGACCGAGACGTACTTCGCAAAAGCGACGCACTTGCAAAAATCGGTGCCGTGCGGGCCGTGCCAGAAACGGATCTGCCCGACCGACCACGCCTGCATGAAACTTTTGACGGCCGACGAGGTGTTCCGCGCCGTGCAGGAGTTGCTGTCACGTCCTGGCGTGCTGGCGCTGCCCGTCCTTCCCAATGAACGAAAGGCGTCGTGATGAGCACCGTGGCGCCAGCGCATGAAGCGGCGACGACTCCCATCATCGCCCCCGGCACGCTGTGGCAGCGGCTGACGCGCGGCGTCCGCAGGCTGCACGCCCGCGACGATTGGCCGCTCTTCGCCGGCGACAACTGGGCCGACACGATCATGCAAGCCGGCGTGACCGACGACTTCCACGCCAAGCAGGGCCGGTCGACCGGCCGCTGCGTGCTGCACGCCGGCGACCGCACGCTCGTCGTGTATTTGAAGCGGCACTACAAGCTGCCGTGGTTCGACGGCCTGCGCGCCATGCTCATGCCGGGCGCCGACTGGTCCCCCGCGATGCAGGAGCGAGGCCATCTCGAATGGGCCGCCCAGCAAGGCCTGCCGGTGCCGAAGGTCGTCGCGGCCGGCGAGTACGTCGGTCCGCGCGGCGGCTTGCAGAGCTTCCTCGCGATCGAAGAACTGACCGGCATGCTCGCCTTGCACCAGGCGATCCCGCTCGCAGCCCGCCAACTTGACCCGCTGACGTTCCGCGAATGGAAAGCCGGCCTGGTCCGCGAGATCGCCCGGCTGTCGCGCTTCCTGCACGACCGCCGCTATTTCCACAAGGACCTGTACCTCTGCCATTTCTACATCCCGCGTGCCGACACCGAACGGCCCGTGGAGCAATGGCAGGACCGCGTCCACATGATCGACTTCCACCGCCTCGCGAAGCATTCATTGACGTGGCCGATCTATCTCGTGAAAGACCTGGGCCAGCTCCTCTACTCGTCGGAAGTCGAAGGGGTCGACGCCCGCGACCGCCTGCGCTTCTGGCATGCGTACCTTGGCCCGCTGCGGCGCACGCTGCGCGGCCGACTGCTGCGTTGGTTCGTGCGGCTGAAGGGCTGGCGCTACAAGGACCACAACGCTCGGTGAGTTCCAAACGACATGGGACAAAAGACAAAAGGGAACGCCATCGAGCCGCATGCGATGAATCGAAAGCATGGCACCCAAGCCGCTCCCCTGGGGAGCGGTATTCATGTTCCACCGATATATGATTCGACGTGGGAACCGTGCCACGAATGAACAAGAACGATGAATTGTCGGCCAACTAACCCTGAGCGCAAGCGAGGGGATCGCAGGGAAACGGGTGGGCGAATATTGTCTTTCGGCGAGTGGTCAAGCGATCCCCTCGCTTGCGCTCAGGGTTAGTTGGCTTCGTTGCTGTCTTTTGTCTCTTGACGCTTGGTATTTCGCATGAACATCGCCTTCTGCTACGAGAGCGTGCTGCCGGCCCGGGGGGGCTGCGAGACGTACATCTCCGACCTGGCCCGGCGCCTTGTCGCCGACCGGCACGAGGTGCACCTGTACGCCTGCCGCTGGGACGCCTCGGCCCTGCCGGAAGCGATGCGGTTCCACGCCATCGAGCCGGTGACGGGCCCGCGCTTCCTGCGCCCCTGGCGCTTCGGCCAGCGCTGCCTCGACGCGCTCGCGCAGCACTCGCACGACGTGACGATCGGCTTCGACAAGACCTGGGGGCAGGACGTGCTCTACCCGCAGGGCGGGCTGCACGCGGCTTCGGTCGAGCACAACATCCGCAAGCATTCCAGCAAGTTCGCGCGCGGCCTGGCCCGTGCCGTCAAGTGGTTCGACCTGGCCCACTGGTCGTTCGCGAAACTCGAACGGAAGCAGTACCTCGGCCCGAAGTCGCCGCTCGTCGTCGTCAACAGCAACATGGTGCGCGACCACTTCCTGCGCTACTTGCACGTTCCGCCGGGCCAGCTTCACGTCGTCCGCAGCGCGATCGATCCCGACCGCTTCCCGGAGCGCGACCGCTTCAAGTGCCGGCAGGAATGGCGCCAGCAGCACGGCGTCAGCCCCAGCGAATCGGTCGGCCTGTTCGCCGGCATGAACTACCATCTCAAAGGTCTCGAACCACTGCTCCACTCGGTGCAGAAGCTGCTGGCCCGACCCGAGTACCGCGACAAGCCCCCCGCGTTCCGCCTCGCAGTGGTCGGCAGCCCGAATACGAAAAGCTGGGAGCGATTGGCGAATCGGCTCGGCGTGCGCGACCGCGTCCTCTTCGTCGGCCACTGCGCCGAGATGCGCAACGCCTACTTCGCGTCGGACTTCCTGGTCCACCCGACCTTCTACGACCCATGCTCGCTGGTGGTGCTGGAGGCGCTGGCGTGCGGCCTGCCGATCATCACGACGCGCTGCAACGGGGCCAGCGAGCTGCTGAAGCCGATCCAGGAAGGCTACGTGATCGACGACCCGCACGACCACCAGCAGATGGCGTGGTGCCTGTCGCAGATGCTCGACCCGGGCCGGAGGCATTCATGCGCCCAGGCCGCCCGCCGCGCCGCGACGCAATGGACCTTCGAGCAGCACTACCGCCAGTTGTTGAGCGTGTTCGTCGAAGTGCTGCTGCGCAAGCAGGCGGCGTGATCGCGAAGCGTTGCTACTTCGGTTTGGTGTACTCGGCGAACAGAAGCTGGAAGTCGGCGGTGGGGCGGACGGTGTCGAGGTCGGGGTCGGTGGCGAGGAACACGACGTTTCGGTAGCCGGCGTCGCGGGCCTTCCGCAGCGCGTCGACCGACTTGGCGAGGAGCTTTGCGCGTTCGGGGGAGTCGGCGGGAAGGAACGAGGCACAGATCGAGAAGCCGCAGCCGGCCTGGAGGCAGAGTTCGGGGACGCGCCCAAGCTCCTTGCCTTCGGCCTGGACCTTGGCAGCGAGATTGAGCATGTTGCCGGCGGTGACGGCGGCCTCGGCGTGCCTGCCGCTGCGTGCCTGGGCGAGCATGCGGGCGATCTTGGCGTAGACGATCTCCCAGCGGCGCGACGCGTCCTTCTCCCTGCCGTCGCCCGCCTCCTCCAGGTCGCGGACACGCTTGTCGCGCAGGGCGAAGCAGCGCTGGAAGAAGTCGAGGGCGGCCTTGGGGTCGCCGGAACGGCTGGCGGCGGCGCCGAGGCGGTAGTAGCCCATCGCCTCGCCGGACTGCTGCAGGTTGAGCACGTCGGGCAGGTTGAGGACCGCGCGGTAGTGCGCCTGCGACTCGCGGTAGAACTTCAGCGCTTCGGCGGGGTCGGCGGCGTGCACGAGCAGCCAGTCGCCAACCTCGTCGTCGGCAGCGGCGAGGTTGAGCCGAGCCGTCGGGCTGGGGTTGGCAGGGTCGATCATCGCGCGCAGCAGGTCGCAGCCCTGGGCGTAGTGGACGCGGGCCTCGTCGGGCTTGTTGGCCAGGACCAGAGCGCGGGCGCGTTCGAGGGCGGCGTCGGCGCGGGCCTTGTCGAGCTGCGTCGCCTTGGCGGGAGGCAGCGTGCCGTCGCTGGCTTTGGCGACACGGGCGTCCGCCTCGTCGACGGCCTGCAGCGCCAGCGCCGCGTCGCCCTTGCGACGATGGACCTCGCTCAGCCGCAGCAGGACGCGGGCGAGGTCGGAGTTCGCCTGGGCGGGGAGGATCTCGCCGCTGACGGGAGCGTCGGCGACCTGGCGCCGCAGGGCGACGCTTCTTTCGAGCAGCTCGGCTGCGTCGGACAGACGGCGCTGGGCGAGCGCGAGCCGCGCCTGCTCGTAGAGGATGGTGGCGAGGTTGCCGACCGCCTTGTCGCGCTCCTTGGGATTGCCTTGAAGGGCGTCCTCCGCCAGCCGCCGCGCCAACTGGTAGGCCTCGTCGGCTTTTTCGTAGTCGAAACGGGAGCTGGCGAGATCGCCCTTGCGCAGCTCGAGCGCGATCATGCCGTGCTCGTTCGCGGGGCCGACCGAGGCTTTGCCCTGCGATTCGACGAGCGTGCGGTTGACCAGCTCCAGCATGTCGCGGCGCAGCCCGCCGGCGAGCGGGACGTTGTCGCCCAGCGTCGGGAACTCGTTGACGAACGTGCTGACCGAGTCCTTGTAGACCGACAAGCGGGTCTCGGAGATCCGGCCCTGCTCGCGGATGTGGACGGCGGCGACCGTCGAAGCGGCGAGCGCCACGACCAGCGTCGCCACCAGCGCCGTCGGCCAGGGATTGCGGCGGCACCAGCGCACCGTCCGCTCGACCGGGCCGGTGGGCCTGGCCAGGATCGGCACCCCGTCGAGGTAGCGCTGCAGGTCCTCGGCCAGCGCGTCGGCGCTCTCGTAGCGGGCGGCGGCGTCCTTGCGCAGGCACTTCAGGCAGATTGTCTCCAGGTCGCGAGGCACGGCGGGACGCAGCACGTGCGGCGCGACCGGCTCGGCGCGGCGCACCTGCTCGATCGTCTCCCACAGGTTCGCCCCGACGAACGGCGGCCGGCCCGTCAGCAGCTCGTAGAGCACCGCGCCCAGCGAGTAGACGTCCGCCGCCGGCCCCACCGCGTCCAGGTCCCCCGTTGTTTGCTCCGGCGGCATGTAGCTCGGCGTGCCGAAGAGCCGCCCCGCCTGGGTCACGCGGCTGTCGGCCTCCAGCTTCCGCGCCAGCCCGAAGTCGGCGATCTTCGGCTCGCCGGACATCGTCAGCAGCACGTTGTCCGGCTTCAGGTCGCGGTGCAGGATCCCCGCCCGGTGCGCGTACGCCATCGCCCGGCCCAGCGTGCCAACGAGCGCCGCCGCTTCGCGTGGCGGCAGCATCGACTCCTTGATGCGCTTCGACAACGACCCGCCTGGCACGAACTCCAGCGAGAAGAACGGCGCGCCGCCCGCCTCGCCGACCTCGAACACCTGCACGATGTTCGGGTGCTGCAAGCGCGCCACCGCCTGCGCCTCGGTGTCGAAGCGGTCGCGCGCGTCGCGGTCGGCGTGGTCGGCGTGCAGCATCAACTTGACCGCGACGACGCGGTCGGCCTTCACCTGCCTCGCTTTGTAGACGATCCCCATGCCGCCGCGACCCAGCACGCCGAGCAGCTCGTAGCCGGGGATGTCCGCACGTTTCGCGGTCGTGGCGGCCTTGGCGGATTTTTCGTCGGCGACGTGGCCGATGGTGCCGGCACCAACCGCGGGCACATGGTCGACCGTGCCGCCAGGCGGCAGTGGCGCGTAGTCGGCCGTCTCGCCCGGCGATGCCGAAAGGTGATCGACCGTGCCACCGGGCGAAGGGGCGTCCTGCGCGGTGTCGGGGCCGAACGCGGCGGTCTGCCCGGCGGCTTCGCTGGCGAGCGGGTCGTGCCCTTTGGCAACGGACTGGTCGACGGGCTGCATGGCATTCACCTCACGAAGCGGATCAACGTCGAATCGAAGTTCAATTCCCTCCGCAGTTCCAACGAACGGGGAAACTCGGAGGGGACAACTTTCGCTTGCTTCGTCGCGGAGCCGGTCACGCGAAGCTGCCGAGGAAGTCGCTGGCGGCGAGCTGGGCGAGGCCGTACTGCGTGGCGAAGTTCTTGACGCGGATGCGCTTGCCGTTGAGGAGCAGGAGGACGTCGGCGCCGCTGACGACGGCGTAGAGGACGTTGTTCGACGGGCTGGTCGGCAGCGCCGCCAGCGACTTGTTGAGCGTGAAGGGGCCAATGAACGCGGTCAGGTCGATCTTGTCGCTGCCTTTGCGGAAGTTGCCGAGCACATCCTCGGTGACGGCCGTGTTCGGCGACGGCGGGGTGACGGCGAAGCGGTTGGCGTCGCCGACCGCCGGGGCGAGGACGGTGTTGGCGCCCTGGCGGCCGTCGGCGCGGAAGACGCCCGTGACGCTCGTCATCGAGCTGAAGTCGAGCGTGTCGGCGCCGGCGGTGCCGTAGATCGTGTAGCCGCCGGTGACGAGCTTCTGCACGAGGTTGCCGGCGTTGAAGCTGCTGAAGACGACGTCGGCGAGGAGCTGGACCGTGTTGGTTCCGCCGCCGCCGTTGATGCGTTCGGCGCTGGCGTCGCCGGAGAGCTGGATGAGGTCGTCGCCGTCCTCGCCGTAGAAGTAGTCGACGTCGGCGTCGGCGCCGGCGAAGAGGGTGTCGTTGCCGGCGCCGCCGTAGAGCGTGTCGGCCATGCCTTGGCCCACCAGCAGGTCGTTGCCATCCTCGCCGTCGAGATAGTCGGTGCCGTGGAACGACACGTCGAGCCCCTGGGCGTCGCCTCTGAGGGTGTCGTTGCCGGCGCCGCCGTAAAGCGTGTCTGCGCCGCCGTCGCCC
>JAYSSW010000546.1:0-3853 GCA_043720335.1 Planctomycetia bacterium | reverse complement strand
TCGCTGCGCGTTGGCAGACCGGACACGTCATGCGAATCCGCGCACCCGCGCGCGGCTTTCCTCGCTTGGCGCTTCGGGCTCAGGCGCATCTTACTGCAACTCGTTGACGTAGTGGACGACGCTCGCCAGGCTTTCGTCGCTGTCGATCCACTCGATGTCGCCAGCTTCAGTCCACCAGCGCCGTTGGCCGTCCTTGCCTCTGACGGCCAAGCCCGCCTGCTCCGACAGCGCCCGGCTGCACCACAGCTTGAACTGCGAGCGCATCGTGTCGCCCGTGGCCGGGGCGCTCGCCACGACGTGGACGTGGTTGGTGCGGGCGTTGCGGGCGTGCAGGACCCAGCCGCGAAACGCGCAGTGCTTGACGATCATCGCTTCAACGGCGGCCCGCTGCGACGGCGACAGCACGACCGCGTCCTCGGCCATCAGATTGAGGGCGACTTCCTGCCGGAGCGGATCGGGAGGCTGCACGGTGCGCTCGCCGCGCTTGACCCAGCCACGTTCGTCGCCGGGCAGCCAGGAGCCGTAGGTCGTCCAGGTGATGAAATACGCGAGGGGATATTCGTCGTCGCGCATGGGTGGTCCTCTTACTGAGCCCGAAGCGCCAAGCGAGGAAAGCCGCGCGACGATGCGTGGTGGTTGGCGGCGATGGATCCCTGAGCCCGAAGCGCCAAGCGAGGAAAGGCACGCCGCGGTGCAGCGCCGTTCCTCGCTGCGCGTTGGCAGCCCCAACACGTCAGGCGAATCCTTGTACCCACGCGAGGCTTTCCTCGCTTGGCGCTTCGGGCTCAGCGCCCTCGAATTCCATCGTGAACCGGCCGCGTCCGCCCTATCATAGATCGGACGGAACACGCCTCGCAACCTTTGGAAGTCGATGCCATGCGCAACACCGTGCTCAAGGACGCCGTTTCCCGCCTGCTGCCGCGCGTGCAGACGCCGGCGCAGTACCTCGGCGGCGAGCTGAACAGCGTCGTCAAGGACCACCGCGCCGTGCGCGGCAGGCTGTGCCTCGCCTTCCCCGACACCTACACGCTGGGGATGAGCCACCACGGCCTGCAGGTGCTCTACTCGATCATGAACAGCGACCCGCAGTGGACCTGCGAGCGGGCGTTCACGCCGTGGACCGACTTCGAGCAACTCCTGCGCGAAAACCGCCTGCCGCTCTACAGCCTCGAAACCTTCACGCCGCTCGTTGATTTCGACGTGGTCGGCTTCAGCCTGCAGTACGAGATCTGCTACACCAACGTGCTGACGATGCTCGACCTGGGCGGCATCCCGCTGCACGCCAAGGACCGCACGCTCGACCATCCGCTCGTCATCGCCGGCGGGCCGGGGGCGCAGAACCCGGAGCTGCTGGCCCCGTTCGTCGATCTGTTCGTCATCGGCGACGGCGAGGAAAGTTTGCCCTGGCTGATGAACCAGTGGATGACGATGAAGGAGCGCAATGACAAGAGCCGCGCCGACATGCTCGCCGAGCTGGTGGGGCTGGTGACCTGGGCGTACGCGCCGTGCTTCTACGAGCCGGAGTACCACGCCGACGGGTCGATCGCGGCGATGAACCGGACGCGCAGCGACGTGCCGCTGGAGATCATGGCGTGCACGATCACGCAGGACTTCGACGCGATCCCGCTGCCGACACGGCCTGTCGTTCCGTTCGTGCAGACGCCGCACGACCGCATCGCGCTGGAGATCATGCGCGGCTGCCCGTGGCAGTGCCGGTTCTGCCAGTCGACCGTCATCAAGCGTCCGCTGCGGGTGCGTTCGGTCGAGACGATCGTGCAGGCAGCCCTCGACAGCTACTACAACACCGGGCACAACGAGATCAGTTTGCTGAGTTTGAGCACGAGCGACTATCCGTATTTCGAGGAGCTGGTGACGCGGATGCACCAGGTGTTCGCGCCGCTGGGGGTGAGCATCTCGCTGCCGAGCCTGCGGGTGAATCATCAGCTGAAGTCGCTGCCGAACCTGATGCACGGCGTGCGGAAGGCGGGGCTGACGCTGGCGCCGGAGGTGGCGCGCGACGACATGCGGACGCAGATCCGCAAGCCGGTGAAGAACGAGGACCTGTACGACGGCTGCCGGGAGGCGTTCAAGAACGGCTGGAACAAGGTGAAGCTGTACTTCCTGATCGGACTGCCGGGCGAGCGGGCGGTGGACTTGGACGGGATCGTGGAGCAGGCGGAGACGATCTCGCGGATCGGCCGCGAGGTGAAGGGGCGGTTTGTCGAAGTGACGGCGTCGGTGTCGAACTTCGTGCCGAAGCCGCACACGCCGTACCAGTGGAACGGGATGCAGACGCGGGAGTATTTCGAGTGGGCGGGGAACTACCTGCGCAGCCGCTGCCGCCTGAAGAGCGTGCGGATCAAGCAGCACCACGTCGAACTGAGCCTGCTGGAAGGGGTGCTGACGCGCGGCGACCGCCGGGTGTCGGTGGCGTTGGAGGAGGCGTGGCGGCGCGGCTGCCGGCTCGACGGCTGGAGCGAGTGCTTCCAGCCGGAGCTGTGGTGGAAGACGTTCGCCGACCTGGGCATCGACGTGAACTGGTACTCGCAGCGCGCCCGCCCGATCGACGAGGTGCTGCCGTGGGACCACGTCAACGTGAAGAAGGGCCGCGAGTATCTGGAGAAGGAACAGAAACGCAGCGTCATCCAGCTGCAGGTGATGGCGAACGCAACGTAGGCGGGAGACACGGAAACGATTCTTGACGTATCAAGCCCGCCGTCGCTGGACGGCGCGGGTTGAACCCCCAGCAACCGCAGCTCCCTTCCGAACCCTCAGCGAAGGAGGCCGACGGCATGGCGAACCGGCGGAGAAACTACCGCAAGACGGCAGCGTTTCTGTGCGAAGGGAAGAAGCAGTTCGTCACTGTCGAAACCAGTGGCAACGGCCAAACGATGCTGCGCCGCTGCGGGTGGCATTCCAAGGCCGTCCTCGACGAGCTGGCCTGCCTCACTACAGGCAAGGGATGCGGCATTGAAGGGATCGACGTTTCTCCCTCCGGCGCGTGGCTGGTCACTCTGCGACATTCCGGACAGGGCGAGTGGGGCTACGACGTGGTTCGGACGTGTCCGCTGACGAACGTCGCCGGCACGCCGGAGGAACGCGGCTACATGCTCGACCTGCCGAAATTCTCCGACGACGAGACTCGCCTGGTCGGCGGTTTCGGCGAGCGCTGGCTCGGCGGCTGGTGGGCGCACCCCGACGACGACTGTGAAACACCCGCGCGCGGCGGCGTCATCACCTTCGGCACCCTTTTCGTCCACCATCTGCCCAGCCACAAGGTCGAACGCCACGAGCTGCGGATGAACCTGCCGCAAGGATGGGTGCCCAGGAAGCCGGAGGCGGAGGTCTGGTACGCGGCGCGCGACATCACCCCCACCGCTTCGCACGGCGTTCGGCTGGTCCTGCCGGGCGGTGCGTCGTTCGAGATCGACGGCCCGCTGCCGAAGGTCATCCTGCTGCCGACGCCGGACCCCGCAAGCGGACAACGGGGTGGTGCAGCGGTCCCCTGACCGCTTGCACACGGCTCGACCGGAGTTCTGCGCCGGGTCCGAGAAGTCATTGGAAAAAGCCCAAGAAACCGCCATGACGCCGCCGGTCACGATCATCGTTCGCAGCCGCAAGGAGAATCCTCGGAAGTGCACCATCGTGCCGCTCAAGGGGCGCGACGACCTGTGGATCGTCACGCATCCGGTGAAGCGGCCCCTTCGCCTCGATGGCTACATCCGTCTGAGCGCCGACGGCCCGCCGCTGGGGGTTGAAGACTTCGCCGCCGGCATTCTGCTGCTGGACGGCAGCTGGCGCCGGGCCGACTCGATGGAGACCGCCTACGCCCACGTTCCGCCGCGCTCGTTGA
>JAYSSW010000545.1:0-1716 GCA_043720335.1 Planctomycetia bacterium | reverse complement strand
AAGCCGAGGATGCGAATCGTCGCGCGTCGTCCGGCCCGCGCTCGCCGTAGGCGAACGGCTAAACTTCTGACTGAAAGAGACATCTCATGGCGCGTTGGCGATGGCTCACCCTGGCTGCCCTCGTGTTCCTGCCGCTGCTCGCGCTCGTCGGCCTGGGGATGTACCATCTCTGGTCCATCGGCTGGAGCTTCTGGGCCTGGTGGGTCATCTCCGGCAGCTTCGCCCTGGCGTTCTTCCTCGGCTGGCGCTGGCAGAAAACCAAGCGGCTCCTGACCGTCGATTTCACCCCCGAACCCCACTGGACCGACCGCGACCGCGAAGCCTGGAAGATCGTTGAAGCGAAGGCGACTCAAGGCGGCGAACTCAAAGCCGAGCAGCTGGTGTCGTTCCCGTATTATGTGGAAACCGCGCAGCAACTCGCGCTCGATCTCGCACGCTTCTACCATCCCGGCGCCAGCGATCCGCTCGCGTCGCTGACGATCCCGGAAATCCTCGCCGTCATCGAGCTCGCCGCCCGCGACCTGGGCAAGATGACTGAGGAGTATCTTCCCGGCGGGCATCTGCTCACCATCCGCGACCTGCGCCGCTTCAAGAAGATGGCCGACTGGTACCCCGTCGCGCGCGACGTGTCCTGGCTCATCTCCGGCGTCTTCTCGCCGCTCGGCACGGCGGTGCGCTACCTCGCGTCGCAGCAGGGCTTGGGCCGGCCCTGGCAGATGCTGCAGGACAACGTCGTCCTCTGGTTCTACACCGCCTTCGTCCATCGCCTTGGCAGCTACCTCATCGACGTCAACAGCGGCAGGCTGCGCGTCGGCACCCAGCGCTACCTGGAGCTGCGCGCCGCGAACTCGCCAGCGGTTCCCGGGGCGACCCCCACTGCCGACGCCGCCGACGCGGTACGCACGGTGACGTTCGCGCTCGTCGGCCAAACGAAAGCGGGCAAGTCGAGCCTCGTCAACGCCCTGCTTGGCAGCCAGCAGGCCTTCACCGACGTGCTCCCGGCGACCGCGCAGCTGCAGCGCTACACCCTCCAGCCCGAAGGCGTCCCGACGCGATTTCAGATGCTTGACACCGAAGGCTACGGCGACAAGGGACCATCGGCGAACCAGATGCGCGCCGCCGAGGACGCCGTCCGCCAGGCCGACGTGATCCTGCTCGTGCTGCACGCCCGCAATCCCGCCCGGCAAGCCGACCTCGATCTGCTGACGAAGCTGCGCGGGTTCTTCGACAAGAACCCCGACCTGCGCCGCCCGCCCGTGCTGGCCGTGCTGACGCACATCGACCTGCTCAGCCCGTCGCTGGAGTGGGCGCCTCCGTACGATTGGCAGTCGCCGCGCCGGCCCAAGGAGCAGCAGATGCAGCAGGCGGTCGCGGCGACCCAGGAGACGCTTGGCGCCTACCTCGTCGGCGCCGTGCCGGTTTGCACCGCGCCGGGCAAGGAGTTCGGCGTGCAGGAAGCCGTGCTGCCGGCACTCGTCGGCATGCTCGACCAGGCCCACGCGGTCGCCTTCCTGCGCTGCCTGAAGGCGGAAGCCGACGCGGGCAAAGCGCGCCGGGTGTTCAACCAGCTGCTCGCGGTTGGCAAGGGAATGCTGCAGCACGCGATGAAGGAGCTGGCGAAGTGAAGCTGGAAGCGGCGACCGGGAATCTTCGTTGAGGCAGAAGGAGTTCTCGTTGAAACATCGAAAATCCGGCGAACGGCCTGCGTGAGCGGGC
>JAYSSW010000544.1:0-1717 GCA_043720335.1 Planctomycetia bacterium | reverse complement strand
GCCGAACCTGCTCATCCGCGGCGGTCCCACCGAAGGGCTCGTCGCCCCGCTGCCCGACCTGCACGGCTTCGTCCGCTCGATGAAGCGGCAGTCTCCGTTGGTTGAGACGCCCATCGAAACCCCGCAGATGGGGGGAGGCGACAACAAGTACCCGATCCTGGCCCACTGGCAGTACGGCCTGGGACGCTCCGTCGCCTTCACCAGCGACGCCCGCACCCTCGCCGGCGGCCGCGCCTACTGGGACCGCGACTGGGCCAACTCCCACGTCCACGCCCAGTTCTGGGAGCAGACCGTCGACTGGGCCCTCCGCCCCACCGACACCGGCAAGTTCCTCCAGATGGCCACCGAGCAGCGCGACGGCAAGATCCGCGTCGTCATCGAAGCCGCCGAACTCGACAAGACCCCGCTCACCGAGGTCGAGTTCAAAGCCGGCATCAGCTCCCCGTCGTTCAAAGGCCCCGACGGCCGCAAGGTCGAGCTGAAGTTCGAGCAGAAGAACTCCGGCGTCTACGAGGCCGAGTTCTCCGCCGACGAGGTCGGCTCGTACTTCATCAACATCCAGGCGAAGTGGAAGAAGGACGGCAAGGAGTTCACCGACCAGGTGCGCGGCGCGGTGACGATCCCGTACTCGCCGGAGTTCGCTGAGATGGAGAGCAACGCCGCCCTTCTGGAGAAGGTCCGCGAGATCACCGGCGGGACGCGCTACGAGGACAGCGACGAGGCGCTGAAGCGGGTGGCGAAGTCGGGGGAGGTGTTCCGCCCGGTGCCGGTCGGCCAGCCGACGCTGCAGCCGCTTTGGCCGTGGTTCGTGCTGCTGACGGCGCTGCTGCTGCTGCTCGACGTGGCCGTGCGCCGCATCGCGGTGCCGCTGGAAGCCGTGACGCAGCAGGCCGAGGCGCTGTGGCTGTGCCTGCGTGGCACGCCGCAGGTCGCCAAGCCGGCGGAGTTCCTGGAGCGCCTGCGCAGCCGCAAGGCCGCCGTCAGCGAGAGCATGGACAAGGAGAAGACCGCCCGCAAGTTCGACGCGCCGGAAGGCGCGCCATCGACAGCGCCGATCACCGGCGTCCCCAGCGCGACCGCCCCGCCCGCGCCGCCGAAGCCGCCGCCGTCGGCGCCGAAGAAGGAGGAGGAAGTCCTCGACTTCGCGACGAGGCTCAAACGCGCCGCGGACAAGGCGTTGAAGGACCGCGAGAAGAAGAAGCCGGACGGGTGATCGCAGATTTGTGATTGGAGATTGCAGATCTCAGATTGCAAAGAATGCGAGGCAAGCCCCACCATGAGCGAAGCGATTGGTGGGGGTGACCCCCAGGAATCGCTTCGCTCATCCTGGGGCTTGAATGAACCGACTGACCCCTGACCACTGACCACTGACCCCTGCCCCTGCCCAAAGGACCACGCATGGAATCCCCCAACGAGTTCGAGGCCCAGGTCCAGGAGTTCCGCAACGCCTACCAGCAGGTCTACCAGGAGATCGGCAAAGCCATCGTCGGGCACGCGGACATCGTCAACGGCGTGCTGACGTGCCTGTTCGTCGGCGGGCACGTCCTGCTCGAAGGGGTGCCGGGCCTGGGCAAGACGATGCTGATCCGCACGCTCAGCCAGGTCCTCGACCTGAAGTTCAGCCGCGTGCAGTTCACCCCCGACCTCATGCCGTCCGACATCATGGGGACCAACATCATCGACGAGGGCGCCGACGGCAAGCGCGTCTTCACCTTCC
>JAYSSW010000543.1:0-8100 GCA_043720335.1 Planctomycetia bacterium | reverse complement strand
CACAGCCACGGTGTGGCTCGGCCTGACGATGACGTGCGCCCAGTGCCACGACCACAAGTACGACCCAATCTCGCAGAAGGAGTTCTACCAGCTCTACGCCTTCTTCCACAACGTCCCCGAGAGCGGCCTCGACGGCTCGCGCGGCAACGCCACGCCGATGCTGAAGACGCCGACCCGCGCCCAGGAACGCCGAATCTTGGAAATCGCGCAGCGTGCGGCCGAGGTCGAGAAGAGCCTGGCAAGTCTTGGCAAGGAAGCCGACGCCGGCTTCGACGCCTGGGCCAAGTCGGCGCTCGACAAGAACGCCGTCCTCTGGCAGCCGCTCGAAGCCAGCAAGATCGACTCGCCGCACGGCGTCGTCTTCACGAAGCAGCCCGACCGCTCGGTCCTCGTCAGCGGCCCCAGCCCGGCCAACAACACGTACACGTTCGTCGCCGACGTCGACCTGACGAAGCTCACCGCCATCAAACTCGAAGCGCTGCCCCACAAGAACTTCGCGGGCAACGGACCCGGCCGCTCCGTCAACGGCAACTTCGTCCTGACCAACGTCCAAGCAAGCGTCAACGGCAAGCCGGCTCCGTTCAAGACCGCCAGCGCCAACTTCAGCCAGCAAACCTTCCCCGTCGCCAGCGCCATCGACGCCAAAGCATCGACCGGCTGGGCGATCCATCCCGAGGTCGGCAAGCCCGCCGTCGCCGTGTTCGGCTTCGCCCAGCCGATCACGCCATTGGGCAAGACGACACTGACGATCAAGCTCGCGTTCGACTCGCCGCACGGCCAGCACCAGATCGGCCACTTCCGCCTGTCGGCGACCGACGCCGCCAACCCGCACGGCCAGTCGACGATCCCCGGCCCCGTCGTCGCAGCATTGCGCGTCGCCGCCGAGCAGCGCAGCGCCTCGCAGACGAGCGAACTGCGCACCTACTTCCGCAACGAAGTTTCGCCCGTGTCGGCGCCGCTGCGTGCGGAGCTGATGAAGCTGAAACAGGAGCAGGCCGAGATCGACAAGACCGCGACCACGACGATGGTGATGCAGGAGATGCCGAACCCCCGGCCGACGCACCTGCTGATTCGCGGCGAGTACAACCGCAAGGGGGACAAGGTCAGCGCCGGCCTGCCATCGTTCCTGCCGCCGCTGCCGAAGGACGCGCCGAACAACCGCCTCGGCCTGGCGAAGTGGCTGGTTGACCCGTCGCACCCGCTGACGAGCCGGGTCTACCTCAACCGCATGTGGCAGATGTACTTCGGCACCGGCCTCGTCAAGACCGTCGAAGACTTCGGCTCCCAGGGCGAGCAGGCCAGCCATCCCGAACTACTCGACTGGCTCGCTGTCGAGTTCATGAATCCAACGGAAGCGCCTTCCGGCAGCGGCGCGAAAAAGGCGTGGAGCGTGCGCGATTTCGTCCGCATGATCGTCACCTCGTCGACGTATCGCCAATCGTCCAACGTGTCGAAGGACCATCTCGCAAAAGACCCGGAGAACCGCCTGCTGGCGCGCGGCCCGCGTTTCCGCCTGCAAGCCGAGTTCATCCGCGACCAGGCGCTCGCGGTCAGCGGCCTGCTCAACCGCGAGATCGGCGGGCACAGCGTCAGCCCCTACCAGCCGACCGGGCTGTGGCAGGAGCTGGCGTCGCGTGGCGACAGCAAGAACTGGAGCGCCCAGTTCTTCACGCAAAGCCACGGCAAGGACCTGTACCGCCGCACGATGTACACGTTCTGGAAGCGCACGTCGCCGCCGCCGCAACTGGTGACGTTCGACGCCCCCGACCGCGAGGTCTGCACGGTGCGGCGCTCGCGCACCAACACGCCGCTGCAAGCGCTGATCCTGATGAACGACCCGACCTACGTGGAGGCGGCCCGCAAGCTCGCCGAGCGGATGTTGAAGCACGCCCCCGGCGCCGACGACCGCATCGCCTTCGCGTTCCGCCTCGCCACCGCGCGGCTGCCCAGCGAGCGCGAGGCGGCCGTGCTGCGCGGCGTGCTGGAGAAGCAGCAGGCCCGCTACCGCGCCGACGAGGCCGCCGCCCTGAAGCTGCTCGGCGTCGGCGAGTCGGACCGCGACGACCGCCTGTCGGCCCCCGACTTGGCCGCCTACACCATCGTCGCCAGCGTGATCCTCAACCTTGACGAGACGTTGACCAAGAACTGATCCGCGGCCACGTTTAGCCGTTCGCCTACGGCGAGCGCGGAGCGGTCGCCGCGCGGCGATTCGATTCATTGACGTGCGTCAGGTCCGCGCTCGCCGTAGGCGAACGGCTAAACAGGTTCCGTTTTTTTGTGCGATCCATCGGATATTCCCATGAACCTCCTTACCTCGCTCCAGCAGATGCAGACCCGCCGGCAGTTCTTCGGGCGGATGGGCCTGGGCGCCGCCGCCCTGGCGTCGTTGTCGCAGGGCCGCGCCGACGATCCGCCGCGCACGCCGCGAACGGGGACGCTGCGGACGCTGCACCACGCCGGGCGGGCCAAGCGCGTCATCTACCTGTTCATGTCGGGCGGGCCGTCGCACATCGACCTTCTCGACTACAAGCCGAGGCTACGCGATCATCACGGCACGCAGCTCCCGGCGTCGATCCGCATGGGGCAGCGCATCACCGGCATGACTTCCGGTCAAAGCTCGTTCCCGTGCGTCGCGCCGATGTTCCGCTTCCGTCGGCATGGCCAGTGCGGGAACTGGTTCAGCGAACTGCTGCCCAACATCGGCGCGCTCGCCGATGACATCGCCGTGGTCAAGTCGGTCCACACCGAAGCGATCAACCACGACCCGGCGACGACGTTCATCCAGACCGGCAGCCAGCAGCCCGGACGGCCGGCGCTCGGCGCATGGCTCAGCTACGGCATCGGCGCCGAGAACGCCAACCTCCCCACCTTCGTCGTCATGGCCTCGCAGGGCAGCGGCAACCGCACCGACCAGCCCCTCTTCTCGCGCCTCTGGGGCGCCGGCTTCCTCCCCAGCGACCACCAGGGCGTCCGCTTCCGCACCGGCGCCGACCCGGTCCTCTACCTCTCCAACCCGCCCGGCATCGACGCCGGCACGCGCCGCCTGATGCTCGACGGCACCCGCGAACTGAACCAGATCGCCGCCCAGTCGGTCGGCGACCCGGAGATCAACACCCGCATCGAGCAGTACGAGATGGCGTTCCGCATGCAGTCGAGCGTGCCGGAGCTGACCGACCTGTCGAGCGAGCCGCGCCGCGTGCTGGACTCCTATGGTGTTGATCGCGGCTACGACGACGGCGGCTTCGCCCGCAACTGCCTGCTCGCCCGCCGCATGGTCGAGCGTGGCGTCCGCTTCGTGCAGCTTTTCCACCGGGGCTGGGACCAGCACAGCAGCCTGCCGTCGCAGATCCGCGCCCAGGCGCGCGACGTGGACCAGCCAGCAGCAGCGCTCGTGCGCGACCTGAAGGAGCGCGGCTTGCTGGAGGACACGCTCGTCGTCTGGGGGGGCGAGTTCGGCCGCACCGTGTACAGCCAGGGGCAGCTCACCGCCACCGACCACGGCCGCGACCACCACGGCCGCTGCTTCTCGGTCTGGATGGCCGGCGCCGGGATCAAGGGCGGCCTCTCCTACGGCGAAACCGACGACTACTGCTACAACATCGTCCGCGACCCGGTCCACATCCACGACCTGAACGCGACGATCCTGCACGCCCTCGGCATCGACCACACCCGGCTCACCTACCGCTTCCAGGGCCGCGACTACCGCCTCACCGACGTGCACGGCGAAGTCGTCGAACGGCTGTTCGCGTGACGGCGGAACCACGAAGGAGCGACGACGTTTAGCCGCTCGCCTACGGCGAGCGCGGGGACGACACCACGCGACGATATTACGCCGGCTCGAATGATAATCAATATGATTTTCTCAAAATGCCAGCAAATTCTGGACATTCAGACCAACTTATTGATTATCATTCGAGCCGGGGTAATATGGTGCGCGTGCGTCGCGTCCGCGCTCGCCGTAGGCGAACGGCTAAACAATTGGCGTTACCGACTGATGCGCAGGCCGCCGCCCTTGAGCAGCGTTTCGACCTCCTCGCGGGTGATCCAGTTGAAGTCGCCGGGGATCGAGTGCTTGATCGCGCTGGCGGCGACGCCGAAGTCGAGCGCTTTCTGCAGGTCGTTGTCGAGCAGGCCGTGGATCAGGCCGGCGGCGAACGAGTCGCCGGCGCCGAGGCGGTCGACGATCTCGACCTCGTAGGTCCGCGTGCGCAGGACGTTGCCGTCCTGGTACGCCATCGCGGTCCAGGTGTTCTTCCAGACGAGCGGGTTCTCGCGCAGCGTGACGGCGACGATCTTCAGCCCAAAGCGTTTTGCTGTCAGCGCGGCGCCCTCCTCGTAGTCCTTGCCCTTGATGCCGAAGACGCGCTCGGTGTCCTCCTCGGTGGTGATGAGCACGTCGGTCCACTGCATCAGCTCGGACATGCACTTGCCGGCCTGCTCCGGCGTCCACAGCTTGACGCGGTAGTTGAGGTCCATGCTGGTCTGCACGCTGGCCTTGCGGGCGGCGATCAGCGCTTCGCGCGTGACTTCCGCCGCCGACTCGCTGAGGCCTGGGGTGATGCCGGTGACGTGGAACCACTTGGCGCCGGCGAACACCTTGTCCCAGGGGACGACGCCGGGCTTGAGGTTGGCGATGGCGGCGCCCTTGCGGTCGTAGATGACGCTGCTGGCGCGCGGGGCGGCGCCGAACTCGAGGAAGTAGAGGCCGACGCGGTCGTCGTTGGTCCAGACGACGTGCTCGCTGGAGACGCCGGCCTCGCGGGCGGCGTTGCCGACGAGCCGGCCGAGCGGGTTGTTCGTCAGCCGCGACACCCACGCCGAGCTGCGCCCCAGCCTGGCCAGGCCGACCGCCGTGTTGAGCTCCGCGCCGCCCACCTGCAGGTCGAGGCTGTGCGCCTGCTCCAACCGGCGGAAGTTCGGCGGACTCAGGCGAACCATCGCTTCGCCGAAGGTGATCACGTCATAAGGCATGGACCAGGTCTCCCGTTCAAGACACTTCGTGACACGATTTCATCGAACCGGGTCATTCTATTTGCGGCGCTCGTTGAGGGGCTGCGACGAGCGCAGGTACGCGAACAGGTCGCGCACGTCCTGGTCGAGCAGCCCTTGCAGCGTCCCCTCCGGCATCAGCGACAGCCCCGTGACGCTCATCTCCGCCACCTCGTCGCGCGACAGCACCACCTTCTGGCCATCGGAGGTCCGCAACACGACGACACGGTCGTCCTTCTCCATGAGGATGCCCGTCAGCGTGCGGCCCCCTTCGGTGACGACGAGATGGTTCTCGTAGCCCTCGCGGATCTCGGCGCTCGGGTTGACGATGTTGAGCAGCAGGTTCACCACGTCGTCGCGCTTGTAAGGAGTCAGGTCCGGGCCGACCGACGAGCCGCTGGCGTGCAGAGTGTGGCACGAGGCGCATTTCGTGGTGTAGAGCGTCTTGCCCTTGTACGGGTCCCCCTTGCCGTCGCCGACGATGGCCGCGAGGCGATCGACCTCCTTGCGCATCTCGGCGGTCGTCTGGCCCTTCAACTCGCCCCAGTGCTTGCGCACCAGCCCGGCGATTTTCTCGTCGCGGTGCAACAGCAGCTTGCGCAGCGTGAAGAGCGGCAGCGCGGCCGGCTCCAGCTTCCCAGTATCAACTGCTTGCAGAAGCTGCAAGGACCATTCGCGGCGGCCCACCAGCAGCGATTCCGCCACGTCGCGCACCTCGCCCGACAGCTTCGGCAGCTGCGCGACGACCACCGCCCCGATGCGCTCGTCCTTGTACGCCTGCAGCGCTCCGAGCGCCGCCCGCTGCAAAAGCTCCGGCTCCTTCGAGCCAAGCAGCGGCAGCAGCGCCGGCACGCACTTCGGCTGCTTCGCCTCCGCGAACACCTCGATCAATTCCACGCGCTCCGGCAGCGGCGTCTTCCGGTTCTGGATCGCCGCCAGCGCCTGCGCCACCGCGTCGTCGCGCCTCTGCCTCACGCCGAACACCAGCGACCCGCCGCCCAGCTTCGCGATCTCCTCCAGCAGCGCCGCCGGCAGCCCCGCGCTGGAGCGCCCCTTGAACGCCTCCTCGAAACCCTTGAGCAGAATCTGGCCGTGCTTCTTTTCAGGGGCCAGCCGGAACAGGTCGAGGCACGCCTGGAAATCCTTCTGCGTGCCCGCCATCGCGAACCGCTTCATCACGCGCGGCAGGATCGTCCCTTCGGCCAATTTTGTCCGCCACAGCGACGACTCGCGGAACAGATCAACGACCTTGTCGCGATCCTTTGCGCAGTGCGACTCGATTGCCCACCACAGCAGCAGCGGCACATGGATGTCACCTGCGTCCTCGTCGTGCTGCAACAGTCCCTGCACGATCGGCAGACCTTCTGTAGCGGCGACGCGCTTGGCACTGCTCGCCCATTGGCTGCGGACGCGCACGTCGCTTTCGGTCCGCGCCGCCTCCGCGACCTTCGCCGCCAGCTTCGACCCCAGCTTGCGGTCGTCGCCGATCAACCGAACCGCCCAGGCCCGAACCGCTGGCTCGGCATGCTTCACACACTTCGTCGCCGTCTCCGGGTCGAGGCCGTCCGACAGGTTCAGCGCCCACAGTGTTTCGAGCGCGAAGGGGCCTTTGCTCTCCAGCAGCAGTTTCCGCAGTGACGGAACTTGCGTGGCGTCCCTGCGGTCGCCGATCAGCCGCAGCGCGGTTTGGCGTTCCCAGCGGTTGTCGCTTTTGAGCAGTTCGACGAGTTCGACAGACGTTTTCGCTCCCAGGTCGACCGGCTTGCGCGGCTTGGCGTCTTTCGCTGACAGGCGATAGATGCGGCCACTGTCGCGGTCGATCAGCCCGTCGTTGTGGTTGAGGTGGGCGATCTTCGCCTCGTAGAAGTCGGCCACGAACAGCGAGCCGTCGGGTGCGGGCTTGATGTCAACGGGGCGGAACCAGGTGTCGCTGCTGCTGACGATCGGCTCCAGGTCCTGCGTCTGGAACGATGAGCGGTCTCCCTGGAACTCGCTCATCATCACACGCCCTTGCAGCGGCTCAACCGCGAACAATCGGCCGTGGTATGGGTCGGGCAGCCCCTTCGCCTCGTCGATGACGAAGGTGTGGCTGAAGCGCTGGGCCTTGTTGTGCTTCATCGCCTCGAAGAAGCCGAAGGCGTACGGGTTGGCGAGGACGCCGTGCTTCTCGAAGCCCTTGCGGTAGTAGCCCCCCTGGACGTAGTGGAAGCCGCGCGTGTCGCCGCCGTTGTGGCCTGAGTAGACGCGCCCCTCGCGGTCGATCTCGACGCCGAAGGCGTTGCCTCCCCCCTCGGCGAAGATCTCGAAAACCTTCTTCTCGGGATGGTAGCGCCAGACGTGCTGGCCGATCATCTGGATCGGCGGCGTCTTGTCGCCGGGGCGGGTGATGTTGGCGCTGACGGTGCTGCCATGCGTGCCGTACAGCCAGCCGTCCGGCCCCCAGCGCAGGCTGTTGGAGCAGGAATGCGTGTCCTCCAGGCCGAAACCTTGCAGATGCACGACCGGGTCGCCCGTCGGCGCGTCGGCTTGGGCGTCGGTCGGGTAGAACAACAGGTACGGCGGATTCAAGACCCAGACGCCGCCGCGCCCGCGCGCGGTCGAGGTGACGATGTTCAGGCCGTCGAGGAAGACGGTGTGCTTGTCGAAGACGCCGTCGCCGTCGGTGTCCTCATGGACGGTGACGCGGTCCTTCCCCTTCACGTGGTTCGGCGGAGCGGTCGGCATGCGGTCGTACACGACGCGCCAGAAGATGTCGCGGCTCAGCACCTTCAAGCCCGCCGGGTGCGGGTACTGCTCGTAGTTGACGACCCACAGCCGGCCTCGCTCGTCGAAGCTGATCGACACCGGCTGCTTCACGAGCGGTTCGGCCAGCACCTGCTCCCAGCGCAGGTCGGCGGGCGCCTTGAACGACTTCGCCGACTCGGCCGGCGTCAGCTTGCCGGCCGGCGCGGGCTGGGCGGCCAGCCAGCAGACGGAGGAAAGCGCCAGGCCGAAGATGCCGCATGCAACGAGGATCGATTTCATCGGAAATCCAAGGAGAGTCGGGAGGGTTCAAGGCGGAGAACGCTTCCCCGTGGGGCACGAATGGATCGTGCCTGAAGCGCCAAGGCA
>JAYSSW010000542.1:0-3861 GCA_043720335.1 Planctomycetia bacterium | reverse complement strand
AGCGGTTCGTCGGGAAGCTTCCCTCCCAGCAGCTTCTCCGCCTGCTCGGCCGGCCATTGCAGCCGCAGATCGACGACGTAGTCCTTCACGTCGCTCGACTGCATCGCCTCGGCCATCGACGCGTAGGGACGCAGCAGATGGTGCGGGTTGAAGCGCAGCAACTGCTGGCGGAGCCGTTCGGCTTCGTCGGGCCGCCCCCCCGCCAGCGCCGCGTCGGCCGCCAGCACCAGGAAGTGGTCGCGCTGCCTCGGCTCCCCCTGCTTGGCGAAGCGGTTCGCCAGCGCCTCGTACATCCGCTGCATCGTCTCAGGTCGGTGCATCGCCGCTCTCGCCTCCTTGCTGTCCTTTCTACAATAGCTGCCTTCCAACGACGAATCGGAGGGAGTGAGGGCGAAGGCGTGCGTTGACCCCGCCGCCTAACGGCAGCGGGCTTGATGCCTTCAATCATGATCCTACGTGTCTCTTTGTCTCCCTGTCTCCCTGTCCAAATCTTCCCTGAGAATGAATCGATGACTTCGACCCATTCCCCCCTGGCTGGCGTGCGGGTGCTGGACGCGTCGCGCGTGCTGGCGGGGCCTTTCTGCGGGCAGATCCTTGGCGACCTTGGCGCCGAGGTCGTGAAGGTCGAGCGCCCCGGACAGGGCGACGAGACGCGCGGCTGGGGGCCTCCCTTCTTCAACGGCCTCAGCTCGTACTACCTCTCGTGCAACCGCAACAAGAAGGCCATCACGCTCGACCTCGGCCAGCCCGACGGCCTGGAACTCTTCTACCAACTCGCCGAGCGCAGCGACATCCTGCTGGAAAACTTCCGCTCCGCCAGCGCAGCGAAACTCGGCCTGAGCGCCGCGCAGCTCCACGCCCGCAACCCGCGCCTCGTCATCGCGTCGATCTCCGGGTTCGGCCGCACCGGGCCGATGAGCGACACGCCCGGCTACGACTTCGCGATCCAGGCCCTCAGCGGCCTGATGAGCATCACCGGCCCCATCGAAGGCCCGCCGTCGAAGTCGGGGGTCGCGGTGACCGACATCCTGACGGGGCTGTACGCCGCCATCGGCGTGCTCGCCTGCCTGAACGCGCGGAACAGCTCCGGGCACGGCTACGCGGTCGATGTCGCGCTGCTTGACTGCGCGGTCGCCGCCCAGGTCAACGTTGTGCAGGCGTTCCTGTCCAGCGGCCAGGTGCCGCCGCGCCAGGGCAACGCCCATCTTCAGATCGTGCCCTATCAAGCGTTCGCCACCGCCGACGACTGGCTGATCGTCGCGGTCGGCAACGACGGGCAGTGGCGCCGCTTCTGCGACGCCGCCCAGCACGCGGATATTGGTTCCGACCCGCGCTTCGCCACCAACGTCGACCGCGTCCACCACCGCAGCGAGCTGATCCCGCTCATCGAAGCCTGGATGCGGTCGCAGACCAGTGCAACGTGGCGCGAACGGCTGCTGAAAGCGGAGGTGCCACACGCTCCGGTGCAGAGCTACGCCCAGCTTTTCGAGATGCAGCAGTTGCAGGAGCGCGGCATGCGGATGTCGGTGCGCGACGTGGACGGCCGCCCAGTCGACCTGGTCGGCACCCCCTTCCACATCGCCGGAGCACAGCTCCCCGCCGCGACGATGCCGCCCCGCATGGGCGAGCACACCGACACGGTGCTGCGCGAAATGCTCGGCCTCGACGCTGCGAAGCTCGCGGAGCTGCGCGAGCGCGGCGTGATCTGAGCCCGAAGCGCCAAGCGAGGCAGCACACGCGGCGATCCCAGAAGCGGCGTGTCCTGTCCGCCCATGCGCAGCGAGGCGGCCGCGACGGCCATTCCTCGCTGCGCATCGGCAGCCCCAACACGGCGCGTCGATCATCCTGCATCGTCGCGCGAGTCGGCCTCGCTTGCGCGTCGGGCTCACGCCCATGCGCCCTGAGCCCGAAGCGCCAAGCGAGGCAGCACACGCGGCGATCCCAGAAGCGGCGTGTCCCGTCCGCTCATGCGCCGCGAACCGGCCGCGACGGCCATTCCTCGCTGCGCATCGGCAGCTCCAACACGGCGCGTCGATCATCCCGCATCGCCGCGCGTGCTGCCTCGCTCGCGCTTCGGGCTCAGACACGCATGGGATCAGAGGAGGAAACACGCATACACTGACGCTTTCCCTCGCAATGGAGTACGCCATGCAGCAGCGCATCCTTGGCAGGACCGGGTTGGCCGTCGGCACGCTCAGTTTCGGCGGCTTGTTCGCGTCGTCCCTGGGGCCGGGGTTCGACGACAGCAAGCGGGCCGTCCACAAGGCCCTCGACCTTGGCATCAACCTGTTCGACACCGCCCCCGCCTACGCCAACAGCGAAGAGATCCTCGGCAGAATCCTCGCCGATGTCAAAGCGCCGATCCTCGTCACCACCAAGCTCGGCGGCAGGCCGCAGCCGTTCGATCCGCGCAGCAAAGCTCAATTGATCGGCTCCGTCGAGGAGAGCTTGCGGCTGCTGCACCGCGACGCCATCGACGTGCTGCTCGTCCACGAGCCGGACCGCCCGCTCCAGTACGACTGGTGGAGCGATCCCGAAGCGGTGGACGGCCCCGTTGTCGAAGCGCTGGACCAGCTCAAGCAGCAGGGGAAGATCCGTTTCACCGGCCTGGGCGGAACCACTTCGACCGAGATGGCCCACCGGATGCGGTCGGCGAAGTTCGACGTGGTGCTGACGGCGTTCAACCACAGCGCACTTTTCCGTGAAGCGGGGCACGAGATCCTGCCGGCCGCGAAGGAGCTGAACCTGGGGGTGATGCTCGGCTCGGTGCTTCAACAGGGTGGATTGGGCAGACGGTACGACGACGTGGTGCGCCGCAAACCGGCGTGGCTGGCGAAGCCGAGGCAGCAGCAGTTCCTCGACTTCTACGCGCTGCTCGACGAGCTGGGGATGCCCATCGTCGAGATGTGCCTGCGTTTCGCGCTGTCGTGCCCGGAGGCGAGCACGATCCTGATCGGCCCGAAGACGGCGGCGCAGGTGGAGCAGTCGGTCGCAGCCGTGGCGAAGGGGCCGCTGCCGGCGGACGTGTTGGCGCGGCTCGACGCGATCGCGGCGCAGGTGCCGTTCCGCCCGTTCGAGGAGCCGATGATCCTGCCGTTCGCCAATCCGCAGGGGTACTATGGGCCGGGCATGGCGAACGTCGGGGCGGGGGCGAAGGTGGGGAAGCTATGAAGAAAATTGGAACCACGAAGGAGCACGAAGGAACACGAAGAAAAGGCAGGAGTTCAGCCGCTCGCCTTTGGCGAGCGTGGACAGGGCGACACGCGATTTCTTGAGGCGGCTTTCGCGGCGATGATTTGCTCCCTCCCCCCCCGCGTTTCCATGTTTCGCGAGGCGACAACTGATTGCAGCGGGGGAGGGGGGAGATGTTATCCCGCCGCTCCCCCAGGCCGACTCAGAACGCCTGGGTCTTGGGCACGCCCTGGTGGCACAGGCTATCGATGTCGTTGTCGTCGAGCGGCTTCACGAAGGCGCAGCCGAGCATCCAGCGCTGGTCCTCAAGCTGCTGCACCCAGCGGATGCGGACGACGTACGCGGAGCCTTCGCTGTCCTCGTCGCCGGTGCGCAGCCTGACTTGCAGCATCTGGTCCGGCTCGAAGCGGCGCGGCGCCTGCAGGCAGATGCCGTTGGCCGACACGTCGATCACAGTGACGCTCCAGCACCCCTTGGCGGAGTTCGCCAGGCTTTCGCAGGTCGTTTCCAGGTGGACCGACCGCCGCACGCCGCCGCGCCGGTCGGACCGCGACGGCGTCGGGGTGCTCGTGCTCCTGGGCTGGCGCGGGAAGACGATCTTCCCCTGCAGGCCGCTCAGGAACACCTCGCAGCTGGAAGGTCGACGGTCCGGGTCGGCGAGCAGTGCGG
>JAYSSW010000541.1:0-8104 GCA_043720335.1 Planctomycetia bacterium | reverse complement strand
AGGTTCAGAATTCGCGGCTCCTTGGGCCGCAGCACCGTGCCCTGATAGAGCGGCGGCATGAATCCGCTCGACCAGTTGTGCGTGCCATCGACCGGGTGGCCGCCCGGATCGGACAGGACCATGTACGCGGGGAGGTTCTGCGACTCGCTCCCCAGGCCGTAGACGATCCAGCCGCCGAGCGTGGGCCGGCCGGTCACGCCCGCGACGCCGCCGTGGAAGTAGCGGATCGACACCTCGTGCCCGTTGTGCCCGGTGTGCATCGAGCGGACGACGGCGATGTCGTCGGCGACGCTGGCGATGTGCGGCAGCAGCTCGGAGATCTCGGTGCCGCACTTGCCGTGGCGGGCGAAGCGGAAGGGGCTGCCGAACAGCTTGCGGCTGGCGCGGTTGACGAAGCTGTAGCCGACCTCGCCGTTGTAGTCGAGGCCGTTGCAGCGCGTCAGCTCCGGCTTGGGGTCGAGCAGGTCGACGTGCGACGGCCCGCCGTGCATGAACAGCGAGATCATCGCGCTGGCCTTCGGCGCGTGGTGGGCTTCGCGGGCGCGCAGGTTCAGCGGCAGGTTCTCGCCGGGGCGGCCCGGCTGGGCGAGCAGCTTGTCGCGCTGCAGCAGGTGCGCCAGGGCGAACGCGCCGATGCCGAACGCGGAGCGGGCGAGGAATTCGCGGCGTGTCGGAGGGAAGGCGTCAGTCGACATAGAGGAACTCGTTGGAGGAGAGCAGTTGTTGGCACAGGTTGGCGAGGGCGGCCAGCTCGGCGTCGGGGTTGTTGGCGGCGCGGAACGCCGTGGTCTGGCGCTGCACGAAACGGCAGGCCAGGTCGATTTCGTCGCTGGTCGCGGGCCGCTGGTACGCCATCCGCCAGGCGTGCGCGACGAGCTGAGGCAGCGACGCGAGTGATGTCACTGGGCCACGGAAGTCGCGGGCGGAGTTCCAGCTTTCCTTCGATCCGTCGGCGCCGGCCAGGTCGAGCTGCACGCCCCACTCGAACGAATCGCTGTTGACGTTCTCGATGCAGTCGACGATGAAATCGACCGTGTCGCCCGCTTTCAAGACGAGCGATTTCACGTCGGTCACGGCGTCCTTCGTCTTGACGATCCATTCGCCCTGCGGGCCAAGCCGACTGACGACGATGCGGCCACGCACGCCGTCGCCGCTGGGCGAGGGATGCTTCAGCTTGCCCGTGATCGACAGCGCACCGTCGCGCGGGGCGGTCCAGCGGCGCATCGCGGCGTGCTGCGGGTTGTCTCCCGCGTGTCCGCCCGCCGCGTGCAAGATCACCCAGCCGATCTTGGGATCGGGCAGCGCGGCGCTGCCCTGCCAGGCGCTGCCCGCGAAGTGAGGCAGCGGCGTGAAGGTGGCGGTCTTGCGCGACGCGGCATCGTAAGCGCCGAAGCCGTACTGCCAGGCGTCGAGGCTGCGCGGATGCTTCGCGATGAGCGCAGCGAGGGTTGCTTTCTCGAAGTCGGCCGGTGTATCGGCGCGCAGGCGTTTCGCGAAATGGACCGCTTGCTGGAGGATGAAGTCGCTGTTCATCAGCATCAGCGCCTGCGGGGCGCCGGTGCTGGCGATGCGCTTGTCGCAGTTCAGCTCGCCCGTCGGCGCGTCGAAGCTGCCGAGGAACGCGACCGGCTTGGTGCGGCGTGCTTGCAGGTAGACGCCGCGGCGTGGCTTGTCGTCGGGAGTGACCACTTGGCCGACCGCGTCCTCGACGATGGCGACGGGCGGCCCGAACGGCGTGCGGTCGAGTCGGCCATTGGTTACGAGCATGCGGTCGCGCAGCGCCTCGGCGTCGAGCCGGCGCACCCCGAAGCGGCCATGGAGGGCGTTGCTCGTGTCGACCTTGTCCTGCACCGCGTTGCGTGTGGACGACTGGCGGTAGACGGTCGAGGTCATGAGCAGCTTGTGCATGCGCTTCATGCTCCAGCCCCCCTGGGCGAAATCGACGGCGAGCCAGTCGAGTAATTCAGGATGCGACGGGCGCTGGCCGAGGATGCCGAAGTCGCCCGGCGTGTCGACGATGCCGCGCCCGAAGTGGTGCAGCCAAAGCCGATTCACCAGCACCCGGCCGACGAGCGGATGCTCGCCGCTGACGAGGTGCTTGGCGTAGGCGAGACGCCGGCCGGTCGTCGGCAGCTTGACGTCCTTCGCCGGGATGTCCAGCCGCTTGCCGTCGGCGGCGGCGATGGTCAGGTCGCCCGGCAGCATCGCGTCCGTGGGCTGGCGGTAGTCGCCGCGATGGAACCGCTTCGTCGTCGGAACCTGGCCGGGAATCTCGTTCAGCACGTCGATGAACTCCTCGACGCGCTTCTCCGCCCGCTTCGCGTTGACCTGGTCCTGCAGTTTCTTCAGCGCGTCGGCGGCGGGCTGGTCGTACTGGTACAGCACGCCCGGCGTGATGTTCAGCTTCGGGTTCAACGCGACCATCTTCTTCTGCGCGTCGTTGCGTTTATCTGCCGGCGCGTCGAAGGCGGCCCGCAGCGCGTCGCGCTGCTCGGCGGGGAACTTCGTCAGCTCCTTGTCGAACGCCTTGCGGACCTCGACTTGCTGCTTCGCCGTGTGCTCGCCTTGCAGCTTGCCCGCCTCGGTGTCGATGGCGGCGGCCTTGGCGCGGTCGGCGTCGGTGTAGAGCGACACGCGCCGCTGAGCGACGCCGCGCCACTGGGCGGGATTCAGCGCCGGCTCGAAGACGGCGCGCATGCGGAAGTAGTCGGCCTGCGGGATCGGGTCGTAGCGATGGTCGTGGCACTGGGCACAACCAACGGTTAGGCCGAGCAGCGACGCGCTGACGATCTTGATCGTGTCGCCCACGACCTGCTCGACCTCGGCCGGGCCAGCGCGTGAAGCGTCGGGGGCGGTGCGCAGGAAGCCAGTCGCGGTCAGGCGCTCGGTCTGCTCCAGTGACAGGTTGTTCCACGGCTGCGGCACCAGCTCGTCGCCGGCGAGCTGTTCGACGATGAAGTCGTTGAACGGCTTGTCGGCGTTGAACGCACGCAGCACGTAGTCGCGGTAGCGCCAGGCGTAGGGGCGAACCGTGTCGCTGGTGCCGTCGCCGTCGGAGTCGGCGTAGCCAACGACATCGAGCCAGTGCCGGCCCCAGCGTTCGCCGTAGTGGGGCGAGGCGAGCAGACGGTCGATCAGCTTCTCGTAGGCGTCGGCGGACGTGTCGCTGAGGAATGCCGTCACTTCTTGCGGCGTGGGCGGCAGGCCGATGAGATCGAAACTCGCCCGGCGCAGCAATGTGAGCCGATCCGCGTCGGGATTGAACGCCAGCCCCTTCTCCTTCAGCTTGGCGAGGACGAACGCATCAACTGGCGTGCGCACGCGATCATTCGCCGCGAACTTCGGCGGCTCGGGGCGCTTGAGCGGCTGGTAGAACCAGTAGGCACGCTCGTCCGGCGTGATGTCGAAACCGGGGGCGAGCTTCTCCGGCTCCGGGCGCAGTGCGATGGCGCCGGCCTTGATCCAATGCTCGATGACCGCGATCTTGTCGGCGGGCACCTTCTTTTCGCCGGGGGGCATCTCGCCGCTTTTCATGCGTTCAATCAACAAACTGTGGGCCGGATCGCCCGGCTTGATCGCCGGCCCGCTCTTGCCGCCAGACGCGAGGAAGCGTTTGAGCCGCAGGTCGAGTTTGCCCTTAACCTTTTCGTTGCCGCCGTGACAGTCGAAGCAGTACGCCTTCAGCACGGGGCGCACGTCCTTCTCGAACGAAAGCGGCTCCTGCGCCCGCGCGACGTTCGAGCATGCGAGGAAAGCGCCGAGCAACAGGAGAAGATGGCGTGGTTTCATGGGAATGGTCGGCAAGGAGGGTGGACCGGCGGGATAATGTATTGTGCCAGCCGGCCCTGCAAGCGTCTACAGGAAATCGGGATTGCGCGTTACAATCGCTGAAGCGATGTTGTTCGCAAGGGGAGCTTGTCGCGGGCAGTTTTCCCAGGGATAGCTATCCCTGGGCTTTCGGGACTTCCCCTTTCTCTGACGTGGGAGAAAGGCTCGTCTGACACAGAACGGGAGAATCCAACGTGAACCGTGCCGCGTTCGCTCGATGCTGCCTGACGATCATGCTGCTCGCGTTCGCGGCCAACGCCTCGGCGCAGGACCGCTACGCAATTGCGCTGCAGGAGCTGCAGCCGCGCGTCGTGCGGTTCTCGGCGGACAAACTATCACTCCAGCAGGCGATCAAGGAACTGTGCGAGCAGACGGGCAACACGCTGCACGACGGGCGGAAGGTGGCGGAGAACCCGACCATCGCCGTCGCGTCGGGGAAGGCGTTCTGGCCGACGCTCGACGCGATCTGCGCCGAGGCGGGCTGCCGCTTCACCGCGTTCGGCACGCAGGGGGTGACGCTGCAGTCGGGCGCCGCGCCGGCGCTGCCGGTCGGCTACGCGAGTGTCTTTCGGTTCGCGGCGAAGCGGGTCAGCGTCGTGCGCGACCTCGACGCGGCCAGCCATTCGTGCGTCGTCACCCTCGAAGCGGCGTGGGAGCCTCGCTTCGAGCCGTTCTTCCTGTCGCTCAACAGCGTCGATATTCGCTATGCCCCGGCGGGGAAGCACAAGGTCACGGGCTTCGGACCCAGCGACGTCGCGGGCCGCTCGGCGACGGAACTGGAAGTTCGCTTCCCGGCGCCGCCGCGCTCGTGCCAGAAGATCGACGTGCTGGACGGGGTGCTGCAGGCGACGGGGCCGAGCAAGATGCTCGACTTCACGTTCGACAAGCTCGCGGCCTTGCCCAAGGGGGAAATCCGCACGGAAACGAAGGACGGCGTGCAGGTGAGCCTCGTCAAGCTGGCGGCGGGGACGGAGCGCTGGAGCGTGACCCTGAAGATCGACCAGCTGCCGCCGGCACCCGACGCGCCGTTCGAGAGCTACCACTCGTGGCTGGAGAACAACCGCATCGCGCTGGTGCATCCGGGCAAGGAGCCGTTCGTGTGGGCGCCCGACGCGAACGACCCGTTGCAGGAGCGGGTGACGACGAAGCAGGCGATTTTGCAGCACCACTTCCACCGCCCGAAGGACCGCGAGCTGCCGCCTCTCACCGCAGGAACGTGGTCGCTGCGCTACCGCACGCCGGGGACGATCGTACGGCTGGAAGTGCCGTTCCGCATCGAGAACCTATTGCTGCCGTAGACGCCGTGACGAAGCCTTCGCTTCCGAGATGTTGTCGCGTTGGAACGATTGAACTTTCCAGCAGTTGCAAGAGACGCTATCCATGCCCCCCTTCACCCGACGCGATTTCCTGAACCACTCCGCCAACGGCCTCGGCTCGCTCGCGCTGGCGTGGCTGCTGAACGAACAGCAATCGCGCGCCGGTGAAGCCGCGCGGCAGCATCACCCGGCCAAGGCCAAGGCGGTCATCCAGCTCTTCATGCTCGGCGGCGCGAGCCAGTGCGACACGTTCGACTACAAGCCGGAGCTGATCCGCCGGCACGGGCAGACGGTGCCGTTCCGCGTGACCGGGGGCACGGTCGCGCAGGCGGGGCCGGTGCTGCGCAGCCCGTGGAACTGGCGGCGGCACGGCCAGTCGGGCCGCTGGGTCACGAGCGCGCTGCCCCATCTCGCCGAGTGCGTCGACGACCTGGCCTTCCTCATGGCGATGCACGCGCCGACCAGCGAGCATAGCGCGGGCCAGACCATGCAGGTCAGCGGCTTCGTCACGCCCGGCTTCCCGTCGGTCGGCGCCTGGGTCGGCCACGCCCTCGGCAGCATGAACCACAACCTGCCCACCTACGTCGCCCTGCCCGACCCGGTCGGACTCCCCTGGACCGGCCAGTCGGCCTGGGGCAGCGGCTTCCTCCCCGCCCAGCACCAGGCGACGATGTTCAACCCCGCCGCCGAGAACCCGGTCCCCGACCTGTTCGCCTCGCGCTCGGCCCGCTTCGTCACCTCCGAAAGCGAGCGCGACGGACTCGACCTGCTGTCGCGCTTGAATCGGCAGCAGCTCGAACGCGCTCCCGGCGACTCGCGCCTCGAAGCGCGGATGCGCTCCTACGAGCTGGCCGCCCGCATGCAGCTCGCGGTGCCGGAGGTGATGGACCTGCGGGATGAGTCGGTAGCAACGCAGCACCTGTACGGCCTGGACGACGCGCGCACGCGCGACATCGGCCGCAACTGCCTGATCGCCCGGCGACTCGTCGAGCGCGGCGTCCGCTTCATCCAGCTCTGGTGCGGCTCAGGCCTCAACGGCGCCAGCGGCAACTGGGACAGCCACTCCGACGTGCGTCCCGGCTCCGACTTCGAGCGCATGTGCGTCCGCTCCGACAAGCCTATCGCAGCGTTGCTCAAAGACCTCAAGCGGCGCGGGCTTCTGGAAGAGACACTCGTCTACTGGACCACCGAGTTCGGCCGCACTCCGTACAGCCAAAGCAACACCGGCCGCGACCACAACGGCAACACCTTCACGAGCTGGATGGCCGGCGGCGGCGTCAAGCCCGCAGCGACCTGGGGCGAAAGCGACGAGTTCTCCTTCCACGCCGCCGTCAACCGCACCATGTGCTACGACCAGCACGCGACGATCCTGCACCTGCTCGGCCTCGACCATGAGCGCGTCACGTTCCGCCACAACGGCGCCGACCGCCGCCTCACCGACGTGCACGGCCACGTCCTCGACGCGCTGATCGCGTGATCGAACCGCCGCGTGGCGCCCGCGCTCCGCTGCGCGTCGCGGCTAAACTTGCTCGATTTTTCCTTCGCAATCCGCGCACGGGCAACTATGATACGGCCCATTCCCCCGTGGTCTCGTTCGCGAAGGAAACGTGATGTCGGCTTTCTCCGCCCTGGTGCCGCCTCTCGGCGTCGATCCCGCTGCGGTCCGCCTCAAGGTCGCCTGGCGGTTGATCCCCCTTCTCTTCGTCCTCTACGTCATCGCCTACCTCGACCGCGTCAACATCGGCTTCGCCAAGCTGCGCATGCAGGCCGCGCTCGAATGGTCCGACGCCGTCTTCGGCTGGGGCTTCGGCATCTTCTTCACCGGCTACCTCCTTCTCGAAATCCCCGGCGCCCTCATCGTCGAGAACGGCTCCGCCCGCAAGTGGTTCTGCCGCATCCTCGTCACCTGGGGCGTCTGCTCGATGGGGATGGCGTTCGTCCAGACCGAATGGCAGTTCTATCTCGCCCGCTTCCTGCTCGGGCTGGCGGAAGCGGGCTTCTTTCCCGGCGTGATCGTCTACCTCACGCACTGGTTCCCGCGCGCTGACCGCGCTCGCGCGCTCTCCGGCCTCGTCCTCGGCGTGCCGTTCAGCCTCGCTCTTGGCGCTCGCGTTTCCGGCTATCTGCTCGACCAGACCTGGTTCAACTACGCGGGCTGGCAGCTGGTGTTCCTCATCGAAGGATTCCCAGCCGTGCTGATGGGCGTCGCGTTGCCGTTCCTGATGACCGACCGGCCGCGCGACGCGCGCTGGCTGACTCCCGACGAACGGGCCTGGCTTGAAGGATCGCTGCAGCAGGAGCGCGACGAAGCCGCCAAGACCGGCGCGGTCTCGCTGGGGCAGGCGCTGCGGCAGCCGACGGTGTGGCTGCTCGCGCTCGGCATCCTGGCGACCAACATCGGCGGCTACGCGATGGTCTTCTGGCTGCCAAGCTTCGTCGAGAACCTGCTGCGAGCGCAGGGCGAAGGCTTCACCTCCTCCGACGTGCTCAACGGTCTTGGCTTGGTCTACCTGTTCGGCATCGCGGGCGTGCTCTTCTCCGGGCAGTCGTCCGACCGCCTGGGAGACCGCAAATGGCACTGCGTCTTCGGCCAGGTGATGACAGGCGTCTGCCTCGCCGCCAGCGTGATTCCAGGGCAGCCGACCGCCGCCGTGTGGGCTTGGCTCGCTGCGATGGGCTTCTTCGCTTTCTTTTGGCCGTCGCCGTTCTGGGCGCTGCCGACGATGTCATTGTCGGCGTCCGCGGCTGCGGTGGCGATCGGCATCATCAACATCTGCGCCAACGTCGCCGGCCAGATCGGCTCCCCCGTCATCGGCCAGCTACGCACCTGGGGCTACAGCGACGCGGTGTGTCTGCTGCTGCTGGCGTCGACATACGTCCTCGGCGGCGTAGTGATTTCGTTCGTGCAGGTGAACGCGAAGTAGCCCGCAGTCGTTGACGAAGTCGGCGCGATCGAGGAG
>JAYSSW010000540.1:0-1722 GCA_043720335.1 Planctomycetia bacterium | reverse complement strand
TTCGTGGTGCTCGTCGGTCTGGCGAGCAAGAACGCCATCCTCATCGTCGAGTTCGCCAAAGCGAAGCGCGAGGAAGGGGTGCCGCGCCTCGAAGCGACGCTGCAGGCGTGCCGGCTGCGGCTGAGGCCCATCGTCATGACCTCGTTCGCCTTCATCCTCGGCGTCGTCCCGCTGCTCCTCGCGCACGGCGCCGGCGCCGAGATGCGCCGCACCCTCGGCGTCGCCGTCTTCAGCGGCATGCTCGGCGTCACCTTGTTCGGCATCCTGCTCACGCCGGTCTTCTTCTACCTCATCGACGCGATGAGCGAGGCGCCGCTGTTCTCGTCCCCGCGCTGGAAGGAGGGGAGCGCGTTGGTGCTCGCCGTGCTGGGGCTGGGGCTGCCGATGCTGGTGCGCACGTGGAACGACCAGCGCCGCAAGCGCCGCGTGCCGCCCCGCGACGAAGCGACATGACATCGCCCTCAAGCCCGCTGCCGCTAGGCGGCGGGGTCAGCCCACGCATCACCCCGCCGCCTAGCGGCAGCGGGCTTGATTGGAAGCGCTGGTTTCCCGATCCCAACCTCCGACCCCTGTGAACCATGTTCTCGCGATTCTTCATCGACCGCCCCATCTTCGCCTCGGTGCTGTCCATCCTGGTCACGCTGGCGGGGGGGATCGCGCTCTGGACGCTGCCGATCGCGCAGTACCCGGAGATCACGCCTCCCACGGTCGAGGTGTCGGCGTCGTACCCTGGCGCCAACGCCGAGGTGGTCGCCGCCACCGTGGCCTCCCCCATCGAGCAGCAGGTCAACGGCGTCGAGGGCATGCTCTACATGGCGTCGCAGTGCACCAACGACGGCTCCTATTCGCTCACCGTCACCTTCAAGCACGGCGTCGACCTGAACATGGCCCAGGTGCTGGTGCAGAACCGCGTCACGCTGGCCCAGCCGATCCTCCCCGACCTCGTCAAACGCAAGGGGGTGTCGGTCAAGAAGAAGTCTCCCAGCGTGCTGATGATCGTCAACCTCCATTCGCCCGGCGGCACGCGCGACAACCTCTACCTGAGCAACTACGCCACCATCCAGCTCCGCGACGAGCTGGCCCGCCTCAACGGCATCGGCGACATCAGCTACCTCGGCCAGCGCGACTACAGCATGCGCGTCTGGCTCCACCCGCAGAAGATGACCGCGCGCAACCTCGCCACCGCCGACGTGGTCAAGGCGATCGAGCAGCAGAACGTGCAGGTCGCCGCAGGGCAGATCGGGTCGCCCCCCATGCCGAAAGGACAGGTCTTCCAATACACGATGACCACGCTGGGAAGACTGGCGGACCCGGCGCAGTTCGAGGAGCTGATCCTCAAGACCTCCGACGACCGCATCGTCCGCCTGCGCGACGTGGCGACCATCGAGCTGGGCGCCCTCAGCTACGACCAGACCTGCACCCTCGACGGCCGGCCTTCCGTCGCCCTCTCCATCTACCAGCTCCCCGGTTCCAACGCGCTCAAGACCGCCCAGATGGTCCGGTCCAAGATGGAGGAGCTGAAGGAGGATTTCCCGGAGGATCTCGACTACGCCATCGTCTACGACACGACCCCCGTCATCGAGGAGTCGATCAACGAGGTCTTCAAGACGCTGCGCGACGCCGTCATCCTCGTCGCGGTCGTGGTGCTGCTGTTCCTGCAGAACTGGCGCTCGGCGATCATCCCGCTGATCGCCGTGCCGGTCGCGATCATCGGCACGTTCG
>JAYSSW010000539.1:0-8104 GCA_043720335.1 Planctomycetia bacterium | reverse complement strand
GGCATTGTCGTCGAATCGGGTGCGTTCAAGATGTCGAAGAGCCGGGGCAACGTCATCAACCCCGACACCGTCGTCAACGAGTACGGCGCCGACGCGCTGCGGCTCTATGAGATGTTCATGGGCCCGCTCGAAGCGACGAAGCCGTGGAGCATGCGTGGCGTCGAAGGGGTGTTCCGCTTCCTCAACCGCGTCTGGCGGCTGGCCATCGACGACCGTGCAGAGGCGGTGAAGCTGCTCGACAGCGTGCAGGACGTGGAGCCGGACAAGGAGACGCTGCGTGCGCTGCACCACGCGATCAAGAAGGTGGGGGACGACCTGGAGACGATGTCGTTCAACACCGCCATCGCCGCGATGATGGAGTTCACCAACCACCTCACGCCGCAAGTGGTGAGGCCTCGCGCGGTGCTGAAGACGTTCACGCTGCTGCTGGCGCCGTTCGCACCGCACCTGGCCGAGGAGCTGTGGCACGCGCTGGGCGGCGTGAAGTCGCTGGCCTACGAGCCGTGGCCGGCGTACGACGCGAGTCTGCTGAAGGCCGACCGTGTCGAGATCCCGGTGCAGGTCAACGGCAAGCTGAAGTCGAAGCTGAACGTGCCGGTCGGCCTCGACGCGACGACGCTGGAGGAGCTGGCGAAAAGCGACGAGAAGGTCATCGCCGCCCTCGAAGGCAAAGCGATCAAGAAAGTCATCGTCGTGCCAGGCAAACTCGTCAACCTCGTGGTTTGAGAGCGAGAATTAACCACGAAGGAGCACGAAGAGAAAAGACAGGGAGACAGGGAGACAGGGAGAAGGGGAGACAAGGAGCGGGGAGCCGAAAAAGCGCTTCTACTTCTTGTCTTGTCTTCTCCCTGTCTTTCTTCGTGCCCCTTCGTGTCCTTCGTGGATAAATAATCCTCAAACTCGGGCGAGTTCGGTCCAGAGCATCTTGTAGTAGCGCATCAGCCGTTCGCCGCTGGCGGCGTCATTGGTCCCCTGGATCTCGGCCAGGGTGACGCGGTCGTAGTTCGCTTCGCGGAGGAGGCGGAACAGCTCGCGGTACGGGTAGCCGTTGTGCAGCTCGTTGATGTGGCACGACTTGATCCACGGGCGCAGCAGGCGGAACGCCTCGGCGACGGAGCCGTTGGCCACGTCGGTCGGGTTGGAGTTCCAGGTGACGCCGACGCGCGGGTGGTTGGCGTGCCGCATGATCGACGCCATGTGCGCGGGGGTCGCGGTGCCGCGTCCGTGGACCTCGACCCAGATTTCGACGTTGGCG
The DNA here is from genome assembly GCA_043720335.1 of Planctomycetia bacterium. GTDB lineage: Bacteria > Planctomycetota > Planctomycetia > Gemmatales > Gemmataceae > JAYSSW01. The sequence goes on along the minus strand of JAYSSW010000539.1, from coordinate 6,849 downwards.
TCGTTCGCGGCCCGGCCGCAGTCGGTCAGCGCCCGGCCGATCTGCTCCAGGGTGCGCTCGACAGGTACGCCGGCGGGAAGGTCGTTGGGCCTGACCTTCACGCCCCTGCCCCCCAGGTCGGCGACGAGCTGGACGAACTGCCGGCATGTCTCGATGTTGCGGTCCACGACAGCGCGGTCGGTGGCGTGGAACTCGCAGACGGTGCCGCAGCCCCAGATCTCGACGCCGGCGTCGGCGAACTGCTGGCGAACTTCTCTGCGTTGGGCGGCGGTCATCGTCGGCTCGACGCCGTGCCGATGCGTCGTCCGCAGCTCGACGGACGCCAGCCCGACCGAGCGGCAGATGCGCAGGATGGTCGGCACGTCCCAGGTCGCCGCGATGTTGTACGTCACGATCCCCAGCCGGAACGGCGGCGCCTGCGCGGGCCGGGGCTGCGCGGGCTGCTGCGCCTCGGCCGTGGCTGCCGCTGCTCCGACCCCTGCCGCCGCCAGAAACTCGCGTCGCTGCATGATTGTCCCTCGGGAGAAATCTCAAATCGCAAAAGACAAATGCTCATCTCATAATTTCCGATTGCCACGTTCAACGCGCCTTGGCGACCTTGCGGGGCGGTTCGCGGTGATGGCCCAGATGCTTCGCGAGCAGGTCGGGATCGTAGAGGTCGTCCTTGAACTGCTGCACGCTCATCGACTTCATGCCATCCACCCAATGCAGCCCCTGGACCGGGCCTGGAGCGTCGTAGCGGCCCTCGGCGTCGAAGACGATCCATGAACCGTCGCAGAAACTGATCAGTCGACAAAGCTCCTTGCCGGACGCAAGATCCCAGATGCGCGTGGTGGCGTCGTCGCTGGCGGTGATGAGCCGTTTGCCATCGCCGGACAGCGCGATGCAGGTGATGTTGCCGTCATGTCCCTGGAAAGTGCGGATCGTCTTCCCGCTGGCGACATTCCAGAGCCGCACGTCTTTGTCGTAGCCGGCGGTCGCGAGTCGTTCGCCGTCGGCGGAGAGGGCGAGAGCGACGACGGGTCCGGTGTGTCCGTTGAACGCGCGGATTTTCCGGCCCGACTCGCGGTCCCATACGCAGGCCGTGCCGTCCAGGCTGCCGGTGAACACGTTGCGGGAGTCGGGGGAGAGCGTCACAGCCACGGTGGGTGCTTTGTGCCCCTGGAAGTCGCGGACCTTCCTGCCGGTGGCGGTGTCCCATAGCCGGGCTTTTTCGTCCCGTCCGGTCGTGACGAGCCATTTCTTGTCGTGGGAGATGGCGGCTGAGGATACGCCGCTGCCGCCTTCATCGCTGTAGTGCTCGAAATGGCGGAGCTGTTTGCCGCTGGCGAAGTCCCAGATTCGGGCGGAGAACTCCTGCTCGCCCTCCGGAGCGCCGAGCCGGATGGAGCCAAGCTCGCCGCTGCCGGTCAGCAGCCACTGACCGTCGCGCGAAAGGGCGACGGCGGTCACGATTCCAGTGTGCGCTTTGACGACGCGGAGGCACTTTCCCGTGTCGGCGTCCCACAAGCGGGCCGTGTCGTCATTGCTTCCGGTGAGGAGACGCTTGCCGTCGCGGGTGAGCGCCGCCGATCGCACGGAATCGGTGTGCCCGCGGAAAACGCGCACCTGCCTGCCTGCGGCGAGGTCCCAAAGGTGGGCGTTGCGGCCTCCCGCGAAGTGGTGGGTACCGCTGGCGGTGACGAGGCGACTGCCGTCGTCCGAGAGGGAAACGGCGTTCACGGTCTCCGCATGCCCCTGGTAGGCGCGGATTTGCTCTCCGGTGTCGGGGTTCCAATGGCGTGCACCGTAGCCCCAATCGCCCTCAGCTGTGAAAAGCGATTTGCCGTCGTCCGACAGGACCAATCGGCTGTCGTATCGACGTTCGTCGGTTCCTTTGTCCCGAAAAGTCCGGATGACCTTGCCAGTGGCGACATTCCACATGCGGAAGAAGGGATCGGAGGCGCTGCTGGTGAAGACGTGTGTTCCATCGGGGGAAATCGCGGCCTGGGAAACGAATTTGTCGTGCGGGAAGGTGCGGACCAGTTTGCCCGACTCGATGCTGTGCAGTTTCGCGGCGAGGTCGTAGCCGTTGGCGGAGAGCAGCAATTTGCCGTCGCGTGAAAAGACGACCGAAGAGACCTTTCCCTGAAAAACGCGGATTTCCTTTCCGGTCGCAACGTTCCAAACGCGCGTGGAATTGTCGTCGCCCCCTGTCGCCAGCCACGCGCCGTCGCGGGAGAAGGCGACCGAGTTGACGCCGCCACGAAATCCGGGGAGATTGGTGTGCCCCTTGAATTCGCGCACCGGCTTGCCGGTGAGGACGTCCCAAAGACGGGGCGTGTTGTCGTCGCCTGCGGTGACGAGCCATTTGCCGTCGGCGGACAGGGCGACTGCGTTGATCGCGCCGGTGTCGGAGGGAAAGGTTCGCACGATCCTGCCCGTTTCGACATTCCAAAGGGTGGCGCAGTTTGGGGAGTGGTGCGGCGAGACCTTGTCCTCGGCGTGGTTGATTTCCAGGAGGATGGAGCCGCCGCTGCCCGTGGCCAGCCATTTGCCGTCCGCCGACAGGGAGGCGGAACTTACCTTGTCGTGGTGGGGGAAGACGCGAATCTCGCGGCCGGTGGCGGTTTCCCACAATCGCGCGGATTGGTCGGCGCTGGCGGTGACGAGCCACTTGGCGTCGGCCGAGAGCGTCAGGCTGCGGATGGTGAACGTGTGCCCCTTCTGCACCATCAGTTTGGGCTGAGCTTGGCAGACCGGCGTCAACGCGGCAAGAGCGGCAAGGATCGCGAGGCAACGACGCATGTGGCCATCCTTTGGCGAGCGGGATCGATCATCCTGCGGGACAACCTACTCTTTCGGCGAGTGATACCGTTGGCGGTCATCCCATCTCGCCGGTAGTCTATCCGGCAATTCCTCCCATTGCAACGGAATGAGCCATGGTCGATATCCTGCAAACGAAGAAACGCAGGCGCGCCAGCCGTGCGTGCGTTTCGCGTGAATGGTGGCGACGGGTTCAAGCCGCTGCAATCGCGGGAACCGGCATGCCCAGTTACGCAGGCCGGTCCCGCGTCTGGTCGAAGAAATGAATCTGCGCATGAATGTCTTGAATGCGACTCTATCTTCAGCCACCCGAGATTGGAAACGAAGCGGGCCGAGGAAGTCCGCACCGCGCAGAAATCCATAGATTTTCCCTCGAACGGGACACCAGCGACGACGCAAAGGTTCATCGCAAGGGGGGATGCGCGTGGGGAGTTCGCGCGGAAGGCTGGCGAGTCTGTGGCTGTCGCAGTGCTGCCGCATCACGGCCGACAACGTGCTGCGATGCCATGGCGTGCTGATGTTCACGCTTGGCGCCGGCGCGACGCAGGAGAGCGGCTGGGAGATCGCGACCGCCCTCTTGATGTGGCCCGCGATCCTGCTGGCGCCTTTCAACGGCGCGCTGTGCAACAGCCTGCCCAAGCCGAAGGTGCTGATCGGCGCGGCCGCCTACGGATTGTTGGTGACGCTGCTGTTCGCGATCACCAACCGCGACTGGATGTGGGGCTGGGGGCTGCTGGCGCTGGGGACGGCGATCTACGGCCCGATGCGCTACGCGATGCTGCCGGCCGCCTCCGCCGACACGCATTGGCCGCTGACGCGCATCAACAGCCTGTTCGAGACCGGGTCGGCGGCGGGCATCGTCGCCGGGCCGTTCGCGGCGCTGTACCTCGTCAATCAAACGTGGTTCGGCTGGCCCGCGCCGGTGGCGCTCGTTGTGATGCTGAACGCGCTCGCCCTGTTCTTCGCGCTGCCGGTGCGATTTCCGAGCGACGTGGTCCGTCCGGAATCGCCCGTGCAAGCGGTGCGCGGCTTCTTCTCCGACGTCCGCGTGATCTGGAAGGAAGCCGAGGCCCGCTGGTGCCTGATCGGCCTGGGGGGGCTGCGCGGCGCCATCACCGGGCTGACGGGCGCCCTGCTCGCGTCGTCGCTCCACCGCCTCGGCGACGACCCGCTCGGCTGGCTCCGCAGCGAACTCGTCCCCGTCGCCGGCGCCGTCATGGGGGGCATGGCCCTCGGCTCGCTCCTCGCCGGACTGCAACGCCACCCGCGCCGCATCCTCGGCTTCGTCCCCGTCGGCGCCGTCGGCGCCGTCGGCCTCACCGTCGCTTTCATGCTGTCCGCCTCCGGCGAAGTCCCCAGCCTCGTCGTCTGTGTCGTGTTCGGCTTCATGGCGGGACTCATCAACGTCCCGCTCGCCGCCACCTACCAGGCGTCGCTGCCCCCCGACGCGCGAGGCAACGGCATGGCCGTCCGCAACTTCGCCGACTACGTCTGCATCGCCTTCGCCGCCGTCGTCCTTTACGGATTGACGCAGCTCGGCCTCACCCCTTCGCAGCGATTGTGGCTCATCGCCGGCGTCACGGGCCTTGGCGCGGTCGGAGCGTGCGTCGTCTTCCGCCGCGAAGTGATCGAGCAGCTCATCGAGTTCGTCTTCGCGGTGATGTACCGCTTCCGCGCCGCCGGGCCTGGCCTCGACACGTTCCCGACGCGCGGGCCGGTGCTGGTCGTCGCCAACCACAGTGCCTGGATGGACCCGATGTGGCTCGCGAAAGTGCTGCCACGCAGCGTGACTCCGATGATGACGAGCCAGTTCTTCGACATCCCGCTGATGCGCTGGCTGATGGTCCACATCATCCAGGCGATCCGCGTGGAGACCGGCCACCTGCGCCGCGAAACGCCGGAGATCGACGAGGCGGTGCGTCGGCTCGACGACGGCCGCTGCGTGCTGATCTTCCCCGAAGGGATGCTGCGCCGCAGCGAGGAACGCCCGCTGAAGATGTTCGGCCAGGGGGTGTGGCGCATCCTCCAGCAGCGGCCCGACATCCCGGTCGTCGTCTGCTGGATCGAAGGAGGCTGGGGCAGCTACTTCTCGTACTTCAACGGCCCGCCGACGAAGAACAAGAAGATGGACAAACGGCATCCGGTCCAGATCAGCGTCGGCGCGGCCGAGCCGGTCCCCGCCGAGGTGCTGCAGGACCAGCGCCGCACGCGGCTCTATTTCATGCAGAAGTGCGCCGCCCTGCGCAGCGAACTCGGTCTGCCAGCGATTGTGCTGACGCAGGAAGCGGAAGGCAAGGAGAACTAACCGCAGAGACGCAGAGTCGCAGAGGAAAAGGCAGAGTAAGACGGGGGGAGTTAGCCACAGAGGTCACAGAGGTCACAGAGGACACAGAGAGAGGAAGAGGAAGCATGCCCGCGAATCGTGTGACTCTTTTCTCTTTCCCCTCTCCTGCCTTTCTCTTCTCTGTGCTCTCTGTGACCTCTGTGGCTAATCGTTTTCTTCTCTGCCTTTTCCTCTGCGACTCTGCGTCTCTGCGGTTCGCTCTCTCGTTTGCAATTCACTTCTCCAGCGACACGACGCGGACGCGGTGGTTGTTCGTGTCGGCGATGTAGAGCACGCCGTGGGCGTCGACGATGCAGCCGTGGGGGCGGTCCATGCCAGCCTTCGTGGCTGGGCCGTTGTCGCCACCGATCCCCTTGCGGCCGCCGGCGACGTTGGTGACCACGTTCGTGGCCGCGTCGATCTTGCGGATGCAATGGTTCTCGCAATCGACGACGTAGAGGTTGCCATGCCGGTCGGCGCGGATGCCCTTCGGTCCAGCGAAGACGGCGGTCTTGGCGTCGCCGCCGTCGCCGGAGAAGCCCCATTCGCCGGTGCCCGCGATGGTGGTGACGACGCCTTTGGCGTCGATCTTGCGGATGCCGCTCCCTTCGCGTTCGCAGACGAAGGTGTTGCCCTTGCCATCGACGCAGACCGCCCGCGCCCCGACGAGGACGGCTTTGTCGGCCTGCCCGCCGTCGCCGCAGGTGGAGCGGTCGATCTTGGTCTTGAGCGCGATCTTCGCCTTGCCGACGCCGGCGAAGGTGGTGATGACGCCGGTCTTCAGGTCGAGCCGACGGATGCGCCAGTCGGCGACATCGGCGATGAGCAGGCCGCCCTTGCCGTCGAGGCAGCAGTCGTTCGGCTCGCGCAGCATCGCGTCGGGGCCGGGGCCGCCGTCGCCGGCGAAGCCCTTCTTGCCGTTGCCCGCGACGGTGGTGACGACGCCGGTCTTGCCATCGACCTTGCGGACGACGGCGTTGAGCCGATCAACGATGAACAGGTCGTCGCGCTCGTTGACGACGACGGCGTACGGCTCGTTGAAGGTCGCCTGCGTGGCCTGCCCGCCGTCGCCGGTGTAGCCCTTCTTGCCGTTGCCCACGACGGTGGAGATGACGCCGGTTTTCAGATCGACCTTGCGGATGCAATGGTTCATCGCCTCGGCGACGTAGAGGTTCCCTTTGCCGTCGAGTTCGCAGTGGAACGGCTCGTTGAGCAGCGCCGCGGTCGCCTTGCCGCCGTCGCCAGCGAAGCCCTTCGTGCCGGTCCCGGCCGCGGTGGCCATCTCTCCTTTGGCGGGCGGATCGGCTTGGGCGATGAACGGCGCGGCCAGCAGCGCCGCAGCCAGCAAGAATCGGATCATGGCGTGTTCTCCATTGGGAGCGTGCGGAACCTAACTAACCCTGAGCGCAAGCGAGGGGATCGCAAGGAAAGGGGTAGGCGAGAATGGTCTTTCAGCAAGTGTTGGAGCGATCCCGTCGCTTGCGCTCAGGGTTCGTGAGGCGCCGCGACATTTCAATCCTCGCCATTTACTTGACATGTCAACCATTGTCGCGTATAGTAGATCCAGGAAAGAGATCGACCCTGCTCCAACCCAAGAGGTGCGACCATGTTGAAACTGCGTCCCGCCCAGCAGCGCGGCAGCGCCGACCACGGCTGGCTCAAAGCCGCCCACACCTTCTCCTTCGCCGACTACCACGACCCGGCCCACATGGGCGTGGGCA
>JAYSSW010000538.1:0-1723 GCA_043720335.1 Planctomycetia bacterium | reverse complement strand
GCGGCCCAGGAACTATTCTATGCAATTGCCCGACGAAGCCATCTCCTACCAGTACCAGAACCTGCTCGTGCCCGTCCTGGAGGACTGGACGCCCGCCGCCGAGCTGCGCGGGAAGCACTTCCTGTCGCCGACCAAGCTGCGCGACCTTGCCCCGCGCGTGATGCAGGTGCGCGGGCAGGTGGCGTCCGAGCGCGAGCTGCGCCAGATCCCCGCCGAGCTGCAGCCGCTCGACGCCGGCTTCATCGACCTGCCCCAGAAGCTGCTCGACGCGCAGCGCCGTCAGGGGGACGCGAGCGTGCTGGGCAGGATCCTCAAGCAGTCGACCCGCCTGCGCGAGGAGGTCGACCGCGTCGTCGTCCTGGGCATCGGCGGGTCGTACATGGGCGCCCGCGCCTTGTTCGAGGCGATCCGCAGCGGCTACCATAACGACCTGCTCGCCAAGGACCGCCCCGGCGTGCCGCGCGTCCACTTCGAGGGGAACAACGTCGACAACGACGCGCTGCAGGAGCTGCTCGACATGCTCCAGCTGACCTGCGTCGACCCGGAGATCCGCGAGGAGCGCTGGGGGGCGATCGTCGTCAGCAAGTCGGGGGGCACGCTGGAGACCGCAGCGGCTTTTCGCGCCCTGCGCCGCGAGATGGCGGAGTACTACGGGCTTCATTCGCCGCGCCTGCAAAGCCTGGTGGTGCCGATCACCGGCGAGAAGAGCAAGCTGCGCGAGCTGTGCAAGGCCGACGGCATCCCCGAGGAGAACATGTTCGCGATCCCCGACGACGTGGGGGGCCGCTACTCGGTCTTCACGCCGGTCGGCCTGTTCCCCGCCGCCGTGATGGGGCTGGACGTGCGCGCGTTGCTCCTGGGCGCTGCGGCGATGACGCGCCGCTTCCTCGACGAGCCGTTCGAGCGCAACCCGGTGCTGCAGTACGCGGCCGTCAACCATTTGATGGTTTCGCAGTGCGACAAGCCGATCCGCGTGATGTCGATCTGGTCGAAGAAGCTGGAAGCGGTCGGGCTGTGGCACGACCAGCTGCTGTCGGAGAGTTTGGGGAAGTTCGGCCAAGGCCCGACACCGATCACGTCGGTGCAGACGCGCGACCTGCATTCGCGCGGGCAGCAGCACCAGGAAGGCCCGCGCGACCGGGTCATCAACAACGTGGTCATCAAGGCGCAGTCGCAGCCGCCGATCATGATCGGCATGGCGGACCGCAACGAGGACGGGCTGAACACGTACAACCGCAAGGGCTACCCCGACGTGATGAGCGCGGCGGTGCGCGGCACGAACCAGGCGTACTTCGACGCCGCCCGGCCGACCGCCGACCTGGTGCTGCCATGCCTGAACGAGCACGTCCTGGGCCAGCTGCTGCAGATGCTGATGCTGGCGACCGTCGTCGAAGGCCGGCTGATGGGCGTCAACCCCTACGGCCAGCCTGGCGTCGAAGCGTACAAGCGCAACATGCAGAGCTTGCTGAAGGGTTGAGCCAACTGCTCCTCTGCATTGTTGGGGTGAGGTTTTTCCCGCGACGGCTCGCGGCAGCGTGATCGTGCGCCCGCGTGCCGTGCAGGCGGATGATTTGTCCCGGTCATGGCCGTGTCGTGAAGCAGCGGCCATGTCCCTTTTGCAACGGCGAGCGGCGCGGCGTCAGCCCGCCGTGAAAACAATCCTTCGCGCAAATGGCACGCATGTCGCAGCAAACTCCACACATCGCGGCGTGTATTTCACGGG
>JAYSSW010000537.1:0-3867 GCA_043720335.1 Planctomycetia bacterium | reverse complement strand
GTCGACGCGTTCAGCTCCGACGCGATCCCGATCCATCTGCTCACCAAGCAGGCTATCCAGCTCTACCTGAGCAAGATGAGCGACAACGGCGTGCTGTGCGTGCACACGTCGAACCGGCACATGGACCTGGTCATGCCGACCGCCAAGATCGTCGAGACCCTCAAGACCGAGAAGGACGCCAAGGGCGAGCTGCCCTACGGCAACCTGCGCTGCATCGTCGGCAAGGATGAGGGCGGACGCAGGCAGACCCCCCCCAGGACCCTCGTCGGGCACTTCGGCTCGGAGTACGTCATGGTCTACCGCGAGCCGGAGAAGACCGAGGACGTGGCGCTGATCGGCTTCGACCAGCTGCCGACCAAGGAGAAGCGCGCCCTGCCCGAAAGCTTCATCGCCTACACGCTGCGTGTGGCGCAGGAGAAGGACAAGGGGGGCGCGGTGCGCCGGCCGATGAGCAACAGCACGGTCGAGTGGTACGACCCCGCCCGCAAGTCGCCGCCGCAGGTCTCCAGCAGCGTCTGGACCGACGACTTCAGCAACATCATCAGCATCATCCGCTAGGCCCGCGCGGCCCGGCGCGGGGACGCTGATCCCCGGCAACCTTGGCGAGTCTCCGCGAACCTTCGCGGAGACTCGCTTTTTTTTTCGCAGTTCCTAAGAATACAGGTCTCAGGAAGGGGCCGCTTCGCACCGGGCTAGACTCCCACCCCAGCCCGCTTCCGTCCTTCCACGACGGGTTGCGACCGGCCTGCTTCGCGTCCCACCATCCGGGTTCGGCCGTCTGTCATCGTGGAGGTGATCCCTTGTCTTTGCCGCTGTATGCTGCCACGTTGTTCGTGAGCGCGTTCATCCTGTTCCTCGTCCAGCCGATGATCGGCAAGATGATCCTGCCGAAGCTGGGCGGCACGCCCCAGGTCTGGAACACCTGCATGGTGTTCTTCCAGACCGTGCTGCTGATGGGCTACTTCTACACCCACCTGGTCAGCACCCGGCTCAAAGCGCGGCAGCAGATCCTGCTGCACGGGCTGATGCTGCTGATCCCGCTCGCCATCCTGCTGCCGACGCCGTTCGACATCACCGCCTGGGAGCCGACCCTCGGCTCGAACCCGATCCCGTCGACGCTGGCCGTCCTCTTCAAGTACGTCGCGCTGCCGTTCCTCGTGGTGTCCACCACCGCGCCGCTGCTGCAGAAGTGGTTCCACTTCACCGGCCATCCCGCCGCGAAGGACCCCTACTTCCTCTACGGCGCCAGCAACCTCGGCAGCCTGCTCGCCTTGCTCGCGTACCCGTTCGCCATCGAGCCGTTCGTCTCGCTGGAGAACCAGCGCATGGTCTGGGCGGTTGGCTTCGTGCTGCTCGGCATCGCGGTCGTCTCCTGCGCCGCCCTCGTCTGGAAGGCCGCCGGCAAGGCCGACGACACCCCGGCGCCGAAGCCCGTCGCCGAGCCTGAAACCGCCGCCATCCCCGCTCCCGCTCCCGTGACCCCCGCCGTCCAGGCGACCGCCATCACCTCCGACCCCAAGGCCGGCGTCAAGAAGCAGATTGGCAAGGGGGGCATGAAGGGCCTCGCCGGCAAGTCCGCCATCGCCACCGAACCGACCGGCCCCAAGGCGGTCGAGACCGTCGACGGCTGGCGCCGCTTCCGCTGGATCCTCCTCGCCGCCATCCCCTCCAGCATGATGCTCGGCGTCACCGCCCACATCACCACCGACCTGTCGCCGATCCCGCTGTTCTGGCTCATCCCCCTCACCCTCTATCTCCTCTCGTTCATCCTCGTCTTCGCCCGCTGGCCCGTGGTCTGGGTCGAAGGACCGCACCGCTTCGTCCTGTTCGCCCAGCCCATCGCCATCGCCCTGATGATCTTCGGCGACGTGATCGGCATCGGCTCGACCAACCTCGGCACGTCGATCTTCCTCAACATCCTCGGCTTCTTCGCCACCGTCATGGCCTGCCACGGCGAACTCGCCAAGGACCGCCCCAGCCCCAAGTACCTCACCGACTTCTACCTCTGCATGTCGTTCGGCGGCATGCTCGGCGGCATGTTCAACGCCCTGTTCGCCCCGATCATGTTCAAGACCCTGGCCGAGTACTCGCTCGCCATCTTCGCCGCCGCCATCGTCCGCCCCAAGCTCGGCGACTTCAGCATGTTCGACGACTGGCTCTCCGGCGTGCTCGGCAGCAACCCCGCCCCCGTCCAGCACGCCAAGGGGGGCAAGCATGCCGTCCCGTCGATCCAGAAGCCGGCCAGCGAGGGCAATCCCCTCAGCCCCACGCTCGACTACGTCTTCCCGTTCATCGTCCTCATCGTCGCGGGCGTCCTCGCCTTCACGTCGGTGGGAATGATCTTCGGCCCCGACAGTTCGGTATGGTTCATCTACAGCGTGCCGCTCATCCTCGCCTGCCTGATGTTCTCCCGCCCGGTCCGCTTCGGCCTGGCCATCGGCGCCATCCTGCTGATCCACCACTTCCACAACCTGCGCAGCGGCGAGATTCGCCACCAGGACCGCAGCTTCTTCGGCACCATCACCGTCACCCGCAGCGGCAACCCGGTCCTCGTCGACGGCAAGACCTCCTACCTCCTCGCCAACTCGCTCACCCACGGGCACATCAACCACGGCATGAACTTCGAGCCGCTCGAAGGCGAAGCGAAGAAGGGCGGAGTCGACCTCAGCCGGCTCGCGACCACCTATTACCACCGCCTCGGCCCCGTCGGCCTGATGATGCGCAAATTCGACTGGTTCCACCAGCAGCAGGACAAGCACGACGGCGCCAACTTCTCCTACTCCGCCGACGCCCGCATGCCCGCCTCGCTGATCGGCAACGCCCTGTCCAGCTTCGGCGTCAACCTGCCGGTCCACGACCTCGTCACCCTCTGGTCCGAGCCTCCCTACGCCACCGTCGGCCTGGGAACCGGCACCATGGCCTCCTACGGCCGACCCTACCAGCACGTCCACTTCTACGAGATCGACAACCAGATCCGCCGGCTGTCGCTCCCCATCAACGACCGCGACGTGACCTACTTCACCTACCTCAAGCAGGCGATCGACCGAGGCTGCGAGCTGCGGCTCTACATGGGCGACGCCCGACTCCGCATGGCCCGCGACTTCCGCTCGTTCCAGGACGACGTCGACAAGAACTTCAGCTACAAGCCCGCCAACGCCAAGGACCACTTGATGTACTATCTCCCCAAGGAAGGCGGCGGGCCGGAGGAGTTCTACCACATGATGGTGGTCGACGCGTTCAGCTCGGACGCCATCCCGGCCCACCTGCTCACCAAGCAGGCGTTCGAGATGTACTTCAGCCGCCTCGCCCCGGACGGCGTCCTGTGCGTGCACACCTCGAACCGCTTCGTGAACCTGCCGCGCGTCGTCGCCACCCTGGCGAACGACCTCGACCTAAACCACCTGCGCGGCCACGACAGCTCGCCGTTCGCCAAGGAGGACCGGAAGATCGGCAACGTGCCGAACTACACGGGACACTTCACCTCCGAATGGGTCATGGTCGCCCGCAAGCCCACCCAGAAGCAGATCGACGACAACAACCAGCTCGACCCGAAGGACCGCAAGGAGCTGGACAAGCTCGCGCACCTCAAGCAGTTCATCCCGGACGGCTACGACGAGGCGGTCAACCTCCGCAACAAGGGCCGCAACGTGGTCCGCGACCCCTACTGGTCGAGCGTCGCCGAGACCGGCCCGCGCTACCTGTGGACCGACGACTACTACAACGTGATGGCGGTCATCCGCCGCCGCGGCGACTAGACGAGTCACCATCGCGACGTTGAACGAAAAAGCCCCCGCCGAAACGCGGGGGCTTTTTTCGTTGACCAATTAAACGGCGTCGGCTTGCCGGGGGTGCAGCGCGAAGTATGTG
>JAYSSW010000536.1:0-3868 GCA_043720335.1 Planctomycetia bacterium | reverse complement strand
GTCGCGGGCAGGGGATCAAGAAAACGATTCGCCCCTTTTGAGAATCCGCTCCGATGTGGTAAACTCCATCCTCTTTCCTCTTGAGGAGCATCCCCATGCCGTACACCGTAGCCCGCAGTGATGGATGCAGCAAGGACGCGGAGTTCGAGCACTACGCCCGGCTACTGCGACAACAAGGGGTCGATCTTGGCAAACTGCCGCGCGCGCCCGATCCGACGACTGGCAATCGCTGGCTGTACGTTTGGGAATCCCAGGACACGGCAACAGCTTTCGCCGATGAACTCAAAAAGCGAACGAGCGACTCGGCGTGGAAGGTAGTGGAAGTTGCGGCGCCTCCCTCCAAAGGGCCGCTTGGCCCTGTCATCGTGCAGGTCGGCAGGCGCTCAACTGGACTGGTATTCGCCTTGCATTCCCTAAGTCGCGCGATGCTCCAATCGGCTTTCCCCTTGGCGAAAAGAACCGCCACGACCATCTCCATCAACTTCGAGACGTTGCAAGATTTCAAGACGAAACACGGCACCATCGAGGAGCTGGCCCGCGAAATCGTACCGGTGCTCACTGGAGTCGGCCCGAAAGAACTCGGGGATTTGGGCTACGCTTTGATCGAAGACGACAGCAACCGCACCCTTGTGTTTGTCAAGCCTGGTGACCTTGTCGCTTCCTAAAGTGGATCAGCCTTACATTTCTCGATCTCGACTTGTGACTCGCTTGCAGGCAATTCACCCGCTTCGATGGGCGCCGAACTCTTCAACGGCGGAAGGCAAGTCCAATTGTTAAGGTGTGCAGTCAAGTCTTTCGTTCCGCACTTCACAGTGATTCCTTTCTCAGTTTGCGTCTCTTCCTCGCCAACAAGCTCGTTCGGAAGAAATTGTATGTGCAGCTCTAAAGCGCCCGATTTCTTGTTCTCGTAGCCAAGGCCGCCGTCCCAAAGTTCTTTTAGGATTGTACGGCTGACGACGAGGAATGCGCTCCACCCATCGCCTATCCGAACCGCCAACGCGTAGAACATTGGAGGTGAATCGGTTCGCTTCAACTGCTTGATGGGAATGCGGAAATCCGCGTGGAAGCCTGCTTTCTTCGCGTAGTGTTTTCCAGGAGCCGTCTTGACCTGGATGCGGGCGACCTCCTCAAGCTCGTCACGGAAAGCGAACACGTCCATGCCGACATCGATGTGCGGGACTGCGGCGTTGCATTTGCGATGGAGAAGCTCTGCGATGACAGCCATTTGACCGCTGCCGCCTGAGAACGCCGCACCCGAATCGCCTTTGTACGCCATCGAAGCACCTTGTCAGGGAAGTATTTCGCTGGTCGCGATCTCACCCACCGTCTTGCCGTCGAGGATCAACGGCACGTTTTCACGCGGCGAGCAGAGGCGCACCTCGTCGTACCTCGGCGAATCGCAGGGGCCGCTCGGCTGCGTGTGGACCTCGACGCGACGATCGACGAGATTCACGATCCAGTAGCACGGCACGCCGCCCCGCGCGTAGATGCGGGCCTTGTCGCGCTGGTCGCGCAGCAGCGACGAGTCGGCCACCTCGACGACCGCGCCCAGATCGGTCGCCAGCGGATGGCGAACCATGAACGACCGCGCATCCCCGCGCACGATCGCCAGGTCCGGCTCCGGCTGGCTGTCGGACAGCACCAGCGTCTGCTGCACCCGCAGACGCCAGCCGCTCGGCAGCACGGGCCGAACCGCGTCCATCGCCAGGCCGATCGTGCCGTCGTGGGGCGGGTTTCGCGGCGTCTTCAGCACCACGCAGTTCTCAAGCAGCTCGACCTTGTCCTCGGACGTGAGGATGCCCGCCTCGATCATCCGCTGGTAGCGCAGCACCGAGAAGCGGGCCATCGCGGCGTCCAGGCCGTAAGTCACAGGCGTTGCAAAGGCGTTCGACATCGTTCAAGGCTCCCAGGTTTCGTCCCGCGATTGTAGGCGAGTGTCGCGGCGGCGGTCAATGCGGAAGCCGACACGTCTGCCAAGCGTGGCGTCCGTTGCGAAGAATCGGTAAACTACAGGCCGGACGATTGATGGTCGTGATTCGGCGACGAACACGGGAGAGAAAGCCATGTCAGAGCAGCGAGAGCGTTTTCGGCACAGGGTTGAGGCCCTTGTCGAGCAGGTCAGGAAGTGGGTCGAGCCGAACGAATGGGTCACCAAGATCTATCCGAAGAAGATGCGCGACGTCCATAACCAGAGCTACCAGGCTCCGGCACTGTTTCTGCAAAAAGGCCCGACGCGCATCCTGCTCGACCCGGTGGCCTACGACGTGCCCGGCGCTGATGGAGTGGTCGATCTCTACCTGATGCCGACGTACGACGACCTGGCCAGCCTCTACCTCTACGGCGATGCTTGGAAAATCCACTATGAGTTCCGGACGGAAGAGCCGGAAACCAACCCAGTGGGCGAGGGGATGCCCCTTGACCTGAACGAAGAAACCATCAACCGGGTTCTCGACGCGATCGCCAACCATGCCGAACATTCGCTTTGAATGGCACGAGCACATCAAGGGCATCGAGCGCGAGTGCAACGCGGTCCGAACCGCCGTTGATCGCTTCAAGGCCCAGATCTTGGAGACACCGGATCTCGTCAGAAAAGGCGACGAAACGCGCGCGCATTTGGCGGCAGCGGACAGCAATCTGGAAGGGACGTACCTGGTCCGGCTTTTCGCCGCGTTTGAGGCGGCATTGCGCTCCTACGACTGCGCCAGTCACAACGATCCCACCCGCAAAGGAAAAGCGGCAACTCTGATCGACCAAATAGCTGGTAGGAAAGGCAAAGGGATTTCGTCCGCCATCCGCGCAGGCGGTTTGCAAGTTGCGAAACTACTGGGCGCACGAGAACGAAGACGAGCCTGCTCCTATGACGCTGGTGGAGGTACGGGCAACTCTTCAGAAGTATCTCGCTAAATTGCCCGAGAAGTGGGGCTGACCAAATCCGATCCAAGGATCGAGGGGGGTCAGTCGGGGTGACAGGATTCGAACCTGCGACTTCGTGGTCCCAAACCACGCGCTCTAGCCAAGCTGAGCTACACCCCGGTCTAAAAGCATTGTAGCGAAAAGGCCGTCACTTCAGCAAGCGGAACGAGTCGAGGAACGCGGCCGACTCCTTCGACCCGAGGATCGCGCCCGGCCCGACGGCCATCAACTGGTACAGCCGCCGCTCGGCCGCGTAGACGCGCACTTTCAGCACGGTATCACTGGCGCCGTCGATCACCAGCTCGCGGCCCGGCACGCCGTCGAGGTCGATCTTCCTCTCGCTGCGGAGCTTGCCCCGGGCGCTGCTGACCGCCCCGTCGCGGGCGAAGTCGAGCCGCTTCGCCTCGTCGCCCGCCTTCACTTCATTGGCGGGGAAATCGGAGTAGCTCAGCACGAACGTCGCCGCCGACCCTTCGGCCAGGAACAGGTGCACCTCGACCTGCCCGGTGGCGGTCTTGACGCGCTGCTTCTGCTCGGCCGGCGCCGTCGGCATCTGCACCTGGAAGCGTCCCTCCTTCGAGACGAACGCCTTCCAGCCCGCCCGCTCGCCGTCCTGCGCCGCTGTGATGAGCAGCGGCAGCGCCAGGCACCAGTTCCACGGGGACATCATGGGGACACCTCGCATCGCCACAGGTTCGCTGCATTCCATGATACGCGGCGAGGCGATGGAGACGGGCGGAGCCTCCGAGCGGGCGCGGAAAAATCGTCGCAACCGCTCAAGTCCGCGCCGTCGAACGCCGATCCTTGCGGGAGAAGCCATCTTCCGCCTCCGCGCGGCCTGGCCTTGGAGGCCAGCTGGTACCCTGGCAGCAAAGCGCGAAGTTTAGCCGCGACGCGCAGCGGAGCGCGGGAACCTCGCGATGACACCATCATCGCTGCGTGGTTCCCGCGCTCC
>JAYSSW010000535.1:0-17849 GCA_043720335.1 Planctomycetia bacterium | reverse complement strand
CAGCCCTGGGCTTTCGACATTTCGATCATCCCCGCCGTGGGATCAGCTCCCCGGCGCCAGCTTCCAGTTGGCGATCGTGAAGGTGCCGTAGGTGAGGTCGGAATACTGCACGCGGATGCGGTGCGGCAGCTGCCGGCCGTCGACGGCGCGGTAGTCGGACAGGTACACTTCGCAGGGGTCGTCCTCGGGGGCGAGGCGCATCTCGAAGCCGACCAGCTTCTGGTCCTGCTGGCTGAAGAGGAAGCGGGTGAGGAACGGGCCGAAGCGGGTGTCGAGCGCTTCGCAGTCGACGCGGAGCTTGGCGTAGCCGCCGGTCGCCTTGGCCTCGGTTGAGGGCGGGTAGAAAGGCTCGACGCCGGCGTGGTCGCAGGTGGCGAAGCCCTTGGCGCCGGCGGTGAACAGGTGACGCATGACGTACATGGCCGCCATGACGCCGCCGCTGCCACTGCCAGGCGGGGCGAGCAGGTCCGATTTCTTGGTCCCTTCGGCGATGGGGAGCAGCGTGTACGGGGTGGTGTTGATCGTGTAGACGATCTTGGGGACGAAGCTCGCGCCGACTTTCTCGTCGAGGATCTCGAACTTGAACGGCGAGCCGGTGCGGGCCTGTCGGAAGGCGACCTCGCCGTCGAACGACCAGGCGCCGCCCAACTTGCTGAAGTCGCCGTTCTTCTGGAAGGAGGCGAGGAGGCGGTCCTTCTCGACGCGGTTGAAGAAGTAGTTGGCGAAGCCGGGCTTGGCCTCGTAGAGTTTCGCTCCGGGGCCGGACGGCGGGGGGGGGGCCTTGCCGGGCTGGGGCTGCTTGCCGGGCTGGGGCTGCTTGGCGTCGGGGACTTCCTTGCGCTGGATGCCCATCAGGCGGACGAGGATTTCCTTCCTGCCCTTGTTCTCGCGGGCGAACTCGAGGGGCAGGCGCCAGCCGCGCGGGTAGATGCCCATGACGTTCTTGAAGTGGTTGACGCTGGAGATCTGCCGGCCGGCGAACGCCAGGACCTGGTCGTCCTGGTCGAGTCCGCGTTTGTAGGCGTCGCAGTCGTCGAGGACGGCGGTGACGACCATCTTGCCGATGCCGTTCGCCTCGGTGGAGGTCTGGACGACGGCGCCGAGGCTGGCGTGGTCGGTGTCGATGCCGGACTTGAGGTGGCCGAGGAAGTTCTTGATCTGGTTGATGGAGATGGCGTAGCCGACGCCGGAGTTGACGCGGCCGCGCTTGTCGAACGAGCCGCGTCCGTTGATGCCGACCAGTTCGCCTTTGGTGTTGAAGAGGGGCCCGCCGGAGTTGCCGGGGTTGATCGACGTGTCGAACTGGATGCAGTCGGTGTATTCGAGGAAGAGGCCCGCCGGCGGCTGGTAGCGGTGGACGCCGCTGACCAGGCCGTAGGTGACGGTGGGGGCGAAGTCGGTGGCGAGCAGGAACGGGTTGCCCATCGCGATCGACCAGTCCCCTTCGCGGACGGTCTCGCTGTCGCCCATCTGCACGAACGGGAACTTGGCGCCCGGCGTCTTGGGGAGGAGCTTGATGAGGGCGACATCGCCGACCTTGTCGAGACCGACGAGGACCGCGTCGTAGAGGACGCCGTCGGCGAGGCCGCACAACATGGTGGGGCCGGTCGGCTGGACGACGTGGAAGTTGGTCAGGGCGTAGCCGTCGTCGCTGATGAGGACGCCGGTGCCGCCACCCTGTCCGCCTTTGGCGAAGACGGCGACGACCGCCGGCTTGACCTTGGCGCAGACGGCGACGCGGTCGGCCTGGTCCTTGAGGACCGCCGCCGGCTGGGCGAACAGGCCGCCGGGGTGCAGCACGCAGGCGCTGAGCGTCAACAGGAGCCAAATCCGTCGCATGGTGCTGTCCTCGAAATCGCGCTTGCGATGTTGAATCTTGAATCGAAGCACAAAGGAGAGAATCGTTCCCAAGCCCCAGGATGAGCGAAGCGATTCCTGGGGGTGAGTGGTTGCACGCTTCGACCTCCACCAATCGCGTTGCTCATGGTGGGGCTTGGCGTCTCTTCAATCTGAAATCACAACTCTGCAATCTGCAATCCGAAGACCTCCACCAATCGCGTTGCTCATGGTGGGGCTTGGCGTTTCATCCCCTCCGCAACGACCCCGAACTACTGGCTGACCCGCGCTTCGGCGAGGGTGGCGTGGCCGGAGTAGCCGGTGAAGTTCTCGCCCGACACGACGATGCGCAGGACGTTGATGTCCTTGACGTTGACGGCGACCGCCCGCAGCTCCTTGGGCGACACGACGTCGGTGAACCGCTTCTCGCCGTCGCAGAAGATGGTGACGGTGACCTTGCGCTGCCCCTCCTCGGCGATGGCGGCGTCGGCGCCGAGGACCGCCTTGAAGTCCTTGTACTTGCCCGACAGGCTGAATTCGAGCGTGGTGCCGGCGTACATCGACAGCGCTTTGGCGTACTGCTTGTCCTGCAAACGCACCGGGTTGCCGTCGAGGTTGAGGTCCTTCTTGACCAGGTTGAACCCGCGGTACCAGGGCGACAGGAACACCTTCGGGTCGAGGTCGGAGAGGTAGGTGAGCCGGCCGAGATTGAAGTCGAGGCGGGCCAGTGACGCCTGCGGGATCGCGAGCTTGGCGTTGAACATCGTGACGACGCCAAGGTTGTCGCCTTCGAGCGTAAGCTTGGTCGCCACCACGACGCCGCCGTCCACGTCGAAGACCCGGCAGACCGGCGTGCCGTCGAGGATGTCGGTGCGGTAGAACGACAGCCCCTGGAGGTTGTCGAGCTTGGCCTGGAGCGTCTCGCCGGCGTCGGGTTTGAAGGCGATGCGCTGCTCGGCGGCGTTGATCTCGCCGAGCGTCCCTTCGATGGGGTTCAGCTCGCTCTTGTTCATGACGAAGACGCGGTCCTTGCGGACCTTGCGGGCGATCTGCTTGTCCCACTGCTTGCGGATCTCGGGGTCCTGCGCGTCGCGCAGGAAGGAGTTGACGGCGCTGATCGGCACCTTGACCGACGCGCCGGAGGCGAGCGTCAGCGTCGCTTCCTTGGCGTCGAACGCGATTTTCTGGCAGCGCAGCTGCGATTCGTCGACGAGCTGCACCAGCGTGTGTTTCTGCTTGGTCTCGGCGACCGGCTTGAGGTCGAGCGCGAGGACCTGGGCCAGCGGCGTTTCGACGGGGCCGGCAGGCGTCTTGAGGGTGATCGCGGAGTCGGTCAGCCCGCTGAGCGAGCCGGTGATCTTCTTGCCGGAAAGCGTGAGGAGGTCGTCGGCCTGGACGGCGGAGGAAAGAAGGAGAACAAGGAAGGCAGCGCGGAGGCAGGGCATGGGAACCTCGAACGAGATGCGCGTCGGGGATGCGGCTTCAAGCGGGGCAAACGGAGAGCGGCGGGCTGCAACGACGAAGGTGACAGGAAGGCGGGGCTGGCTGGTCGCCCCGTTCTCCATGTCACCTTGGTCAAGCAGCGCCGCGAGGCGGAAGCGCCCCGTCCCAGGGAGAAGGGGACGGGGCGGAGGCCGTTAGCGGCGCACGGTGGCCAGGTTGCGGAAGTAGTTCTCGATCGCCTCGCGGTGGCGGGGCGACATGCCGTTGGTCAGCTCCTGGAGAGCGCGCTGCTGCTCGGCGGGGGGGAGACGGCCCCACTCCTGGCGCAGCTTGTTGACCTTCAGGGGATCGACGCCGCCGTTGCCACCGATGTTTGCGATGCCGCTTTCCGTCGCGGGGGAGCTGGGAGTGTTGCCTTTCGGTGCGCCCGAACCGGGCTGCGAGCCGTCACTAGGACAGCCCTCACCATTGCTTCACGTCCCATCGCCCTTCTGCTTCTTCTTGTTCTCGAGCTGCTTGATGAGTTCGTCGAGGCGGTCGACGACTTCCTTCTGCAGCTTCTGGGTCTGGGGGCCGCCGCGGGCCAGCTCCAGCCGACGCTCGACGTTCTCCATCTTGCGGGCGACGGCGCCGAGGTCTTTTTCCTTCCAGGTGTGCATGTCGAGCAGCATCAGCATCGCGACGCTCTTGTAGCGCTCGGGGGAGATGCTGACCGCTTCCTCCAGCAGCCGGTTGATCGACTGCGTGGCGGCGGGCTTGTTGAGCAGGGCGTGCTCGGCGACCGCGCGGAAGAACAGGTACGCGGCCGGGTCGGCCGTCTGGTCCGCCTTCACGGTCTTGAAGACCTCCAGCGACTCCTCGTAGATCCGGCGGTTCGACAGCGCCCGGGCGTAGGCGGTCGCCAGGTTGGCGCGGAAGAAGGCGGGCTGCTTGTCGTCCTTCAGCACGTCGGGCAGGGCCGTCGGCGCGGGGGCGTAGGGGTTGCGGGCGTCGGCGAGCAGCTTGGCGACCTGGTCGTTGCCCAGGGCGAAGCTATCGGCGAGGCGGTCGACGAGGGTCCGGTCGGCGTTGCTCCACACCTGCTGCAGCCTCTGCTGCGTGGCGGCGTCGGACTTGCCGGCGTCCTTCAGCCAGGCTTCCGCCTTGGCCTTGGCGACCTCGACGCTCATCGTCTCGAGAGCACCGAAGCTGCGGGTCGTTTTGTCGTTGGCCGACACCTGTCCGCCTGCAATGAGCAGGGCGAACAGTGCGGCGAACGACACAAGCAGTCGTTTCACTTGTTGTCTCCCTTCGCGATCTTCCTCGTGATGTCGTAGATGCGTTCCTGGCGATCCGCCAGGTTGTTCAGCTCGCGCTGAATGATCGGGTCGGCGGCCTGCTCGCCCTGGATGTTGCGGCCGTAGGTCTTGGTGCGTTCGTTGACGCGGATCTGCAGCGACCGGATCATCTTCAGCTCGGCGATCTGGTCGAGCAGCTTCTGGTCCGGCGGCGGCGGCGGCGGGGAGCCGTCCTTCGGCGGGGGCGGCGGGCCTTGCTGGTTCTCCTGGCGGGCCTTCTTCAAGGCTTCGACCATCTCCTCCAGCGAGGCGATGATGTCGCGCTCGATGTTCTGGGTCATCTGGGCCACGTCGGCGATCTCAAGCCGGCGCTGCACGTTGACCATGTCCTGGCGGACCTGCTGGAACACCTCGGGGAAGGCGACGGCCGACCCCTCGGCTTCAAGCATTTCGATGGCCTTGTTCGCCTCCGCGACGATGTCCTTCTCGGCGTCGGCCAAACGGAGCGATTCGCGCTTGTTCAGGTCCGACGCTTTCTTGTCGGCATTCGCCTGGACCGACTTGTCGGTCGCCTCGGTGCCAGCGAGGACCGCCTTCTGCATGGCGAGCATCTTCTCGCAGCGGGCCTGCAGGGCGGCGAGAACGCGGTCGAGTTCCTCCTCGCGCATCTGGCGGAGCAGCTTCTCGAGCTGCTTCTTGGCGTCGCCGAGGTTCTTGATGGCGTCCTTCTGGTTCTCGGTGGCGTTGGGGTTGTCCTTCTTGGCGATCTTGTCCGCCGCCTTGGCCTGGTCGTAGCCGGCCTCTTCGATCTTCTTCTTGCTCTGGGCGATCTCGTCCTTGTCCTTCGGCGGACCTTGCGGGCCGCCCGGAGGAGGCTGGCCGCCGTCCTTCGCCTGGCCGGGTTCGCCAGCCTTGCCGCCTTCCTTCGGGGCGCCGTCGCTCTTGGCCTCGCTCTGGCCCTTCGCGTCGTCGCCCTTCTTGGCTTCGCCCTGCTTGCCTTCGCTCGGCTTGCCGCCCGCCTTGGGGTCGCCGGCCTTCGCCTCGCCCCCCTTGCTGTCCTTGGCGGCGCCGTCCTTCGCGCCTTCCTTGCCCTTGTCGCCCGCCTTCGCTTCGCCGGGCTTGCCCGCGGAGGGTTTGCCGGCTTCGGGGTTCTTCTTCTCGCCGGGCTTGGCGGCGCCGGGGTCGCCGGCCTTGGGGTCGCCGGCTTTGGCTTCGCCTTCCTTGCCAGCCCCTTCCTTGCCGCCTTCTTTGCCCTTGGGGTCGCCGGCTTTGGCTTCGCCGCTCTTGCTGTCCTTGGCGCTGCCTTCCTTCGCGTTGCCTTCCTTGCCCATGTCGCCGGGCTTGGCCTCAGCGCCGCCTTCTTTGGGATCCCCTTCTTTGCCCTTGTCGTCGCCGGACTTGGCTTCGCCCTTCTTGCCTTCGCCGTCCTTGCCCGCGTCCTTGGTCGAGGCGGCTTTCTCCTCGCCCCCCTTGTCCTTGGTCTCGCCGGCTTTGGCTTCGCCTTCCTTGCCGGGGTCCTTGTTGTCCCCCTTGCTGTTCTTCGCTTCGCCGCCCTTGTCGTTGCCCTTGATGAACTTCTCCATCGCGGCGGCGATCTTGTCGGTTTCCTTCTTCAAGCGGTTCTGGGCGTCCTGCAGCTCCTTGGTGTCGGTCTTGCCGAGCTGGGTCTGCGCTTCGACGCCCTGCTGCTTCAGGATGGCGGCTTCGATGTCCTTGATGAATTTCTCAAGGGCCTTGCTCTTGTTGCGGGCGTCCTCCAGGCTGGAGTCCTCGCTGAGCAGGGCGATGAGGCGCTGCAGGGCCTGGGCGATCTGCTCGCTCTGGTCCTTGGCTTCACGGACATTGCCGATGTTGCCGAACTCGTTGGAGCGGAGGAAGCTGACGAGCTTCTCGAACTTGAGCTGGACGCCGACGTTCTTGCATTCGTCGAGGACGCGGCCGAGCACCTTGGCCTTGTCCTGGTCCTCGCGCTTGGCGCTGCGTTCCATGCGTTGCTTGAGCTTGAGCAGCGACTGCTCGAAGTCGGCGAACTTGCGCGACAGCTGCTGTTCGACCGTGGCGATGTCGTCGCGCGACCGGGCCGGGTCGTCCTTCTTGCCGTTCTCGCCTGCGGTCAAGGCGAGGGAGAAGAACGTCAGGACCGCCAGCCCGATGGAGGCCAGCAAGAGACGCGATTTCATGGAAAGCCCTCCCTACCTGATGGGGTTCGCACCCCGGTGATCTATTTCGGCCAGCCCCGCAGGGGGCGATGCAAGCATGCCTAGGCGTACCGTATTATGACGAGGCTGGCTGGAATCCCCAACAGGAATCTTCGTTTTTCGGCATGGAGTTGGGCCGATACCATGAGCGATATTTGTCTGGATGAAATCGTCGCAACCGCAAGAATCTATGCGGCTTGCGCTGATGCATTCCAAGCCCCACCATGAGCGAAGCGATTGGTGGGGGTCGAAACCCCCAGGAATCGCGTTGCTCATCCTGGGGCTTGGGCGACATGGGCAAGGATAGCTCGCGAATCGCGTGCTGCCTACTTCCCCAGTCCCTCCAGGATCTTGCCCAGCTCGCGCATGCGGTCGTCGAAGATGATGCGCAGCACCTCGGACTGGCGGCGCTGCTCGCGTTCGGACTCGACGAGGATCTCGCGCAGCTTGCCGATCTCGATGCCGAGGCCCATGGTGATGAGGATGCTGTTGATGTCGTTCTTGAGCGTCTCCAGCTGGCCGCGCAGCTCGCGCAGGTTGCGGGCGTGCAGGTCGCCGCGGCCGGGGAGGTTCTTGCTGGCGTCCTCGTCGATGCCGCCGTGCGCCAGCTGGACCGCCTCCTCGCAGCGGGCGAAGCTCCCCTGCTCGGCCTGGACCAGATTGCCGAGCGGGATGCAGATCTTGTCGCGGACGGTGGTCAGGGTTTTGCTGTTGACGCGGTTGACCTCCATCTCGCGGAGGATGCGGTTGTAGTCGGTGTGGACGCTGCGGGTGGTGGTGGCCGAGTCGAGGATCGCCTTGCGGATCTCGTCGACGCGGAGGACGACGAGGCTGAGGTCGCTGGCGCCGCCGGAGCTGAACTTGCGGATCTGGTCGTCGGTCAGCGTGACGCCGTAGCTGACACGGTCCAGCACCTTCTCCAGGTCCTCGAACAGCTTCTGCTCCTCCAGGGCGATCTGGGCGAGCAGTTCGCGCTCGCTGACGACGATGAAATTGTAAGCGGTCTTGCCGCGGGCGGTGACGCCGAGGTAGCTGCGGCCCCTGTCGTCCTTGAAGGGCTTGCCCGCCTCGACGTTGTTGTCGGTGAGCGCGACGTTGACGCGGACCATGTAGTGGAGTTGGCCGACCTTCTCCGGGTCGAGCGACTTGAGCTTGGGCAGGTGCTTGCGCAGGTCGAAGCCGGGCTCGTCCTTGAGAGGGTGCTCCCAGCGCCCCTGCATGCGGGGAGCTTTGGCCGAGACGAGCAGGTCGGGCAGGGCGGCGACGGCGACTTCGCCGACCGATTTGCGCTGGAGCAGGGCGTCGAACTCCTCCATCTCCTTGAAGCCGTCGCCCAGGGCCATGTTGGCGGAGAGGGCGAGGTCGGTGGCGAGGAAGCTGGAGGCCCAGGCGATGTAGGCGGAGCCGAGGGCGCCGGAGTTGGGCGAGTGGGGCAGGTACTGGAAGGCGCTGGCGATGAGGCCGGCGCGGCGGAGGGCGGCGTTGCCCTGGAGGACGAACGTGCCCCCCTTGCGGTCGATGCCCTGGCCGAGCAGCTCGAAGTCGATCTGTTCGACATCGTACCGCCAGGCGGCGCGGACCAGGCCGTGGTCGTCGCGCAGGACGCCGTTGAAGGGGACGAGGGCGTCGGGGGTGATGAGGAAGCCGTCGACGGGAGCGGCCTGGACCGCCTTGCCGGGGTCGGCCTTGTACTTGGGCTTGCGCAGCGAGACGAGCAGGTCGAGGTTGATGACCTCCGGCGGAGCGTCTTCGACGGGGCGGACCTTGAAGCGGCGCCGGCCGCTCACGCCGTCCTCGTCGTTGTACTCCAGGATGAAATCGAACGGCTTGGTCACCTTCTTCAGCTCGGTCGAGAAGCTCATGCCGTCGTCGGCGACGACGACCGGGCCGGGGGCGACCGTCGAGCCGAGGTCGGGCGTGACCGGCGGGCGGATGCGGATCGACTTCTGCAGCTTCACGTCGGGGCGGGCGACCAGCTTCAGGTCGGCGCCGACCGGCACGTCGATGGTGGTCGTGTCGCCGGAGATGGGCAGCTTGTAGTCGCGCAGCACCTGCGTTTTGCCCTTGAGGGCGCCCTGGTCGGTCCCCTGAAGGCGGTGGTACAGGTAGGCCGGCTCCCGCTTGTCGGCGGTCAGCGTGGTGATCGCCGGCGGCGGGACCAGCGTGATCTGCTTCGTCGGCGTGTAGTAGTCCTCGCCACGGACGCGGAAACGAACCGACTCCTTGAGATCGTTCAGCCCGATCGAGAACTTGTTGTCGACGGGGCGTCCCCCGGGAGCGCTGCTCTTGGTCGTCTCGCCGCGGTAGTAGACTTCGACCTGGTCAGGCAGCGTCAGCTTGCGCAGGCGCCGGCTCATGCTCGGGCTTCGCGCCAGTTCGCCGAGCTGCTTGAAGATCGTCTCCATCTTCGGGTACTCCGGCAGGGCGTGCCGGACTTCCCTGTTCTCCAGCTGGAGCTGCAGCTTGTCGACCGTCCACTGCTTCCAGTCGAGCAGGTCGGCGACCGCCTTCTCGGCGCCCTGGACGGCGATGTTCCCCTGGATCGTCGGGTCGAGGATCGCCTCGCGGACCTGTCCGGCCGTCTTGCCCTGCAGGTTCGCGGGCAGCACCCCGGCGGGAACGCTCACGTCGAGGTCGTCAAGGTCGATGGTCCAGTACCCCCAGTCCGCCGGCACGGCCTGGGTGACGGCGTCCACCTCAACCGGGTCGAGGTACTGTGGCAGGTCGTTCCAGCGCAGCGCCCGCCAGCCTTCCGGGGCGGCGGAGTCGGCGACGACCCACTGCACGGCCCGCACCTGCACGTCGGGTCGGCTCTCGTCGCGGCCGACGCGCATCTCGGCCGGGTTGTTGCGGTTCCCCTGGAAGCGCACCACTTCGAGATGCGAGCGGCGCGGCCAGTAGCTGTTCATGAGGAGCAGGTTGCGCTCGCCCCAGATGACCCCGACATCGGCGGACTTCCAGAGGTACTCCTCGGGCTCGACCGGCTTGTCAGTGGCGAGGGAGATGCCGCACACGGCGACGCCGACCAGCAGGTACACGCCGATGGTGCTGGCCGCGACCAGCAGCCACATGCGCCGCAGCCGCGACCAGTTGAACACCTCGGAGACCGGCAGCTTCTCCAGCGTGTTGGCGGCGTCCTGGATCGTCTTCTCGACCAGCAGTTCGGAGAAGCCGTACTTCTTCGACACCTTCGGGTCGGCCAGCTCGACGGCGGTGATGAGCCGGTCGCCCAGTTCCCTGGGGAAGCGGCGTTCCAGCACGAGGGCGAGCGAATCGTCGCTGAACTCCTTGATCCAGCGCAGCGCGACCTTGGTGAAGACGAGTGCGGCCAGAGCGAGCAGCATGGCGCCCAGCAGGAACGAGCGAACCAGAGTCGCGCTGCTGGTGCCGGGGTTGAGGTCGCGGAGCGACTGCACCCAGTCGAAGGCGAACGACCAGAAGCTGCCGAAGTCGAGCAGGACGCCGATCCAGAACCAGCCGGCGAGGAAGAGGATCGCCAGGGCGGCCCCTTCGAGCAGGACGTAGGAGCGGATGTACTTGCGGAGGATCTGCAAGGGATGGCGCACGCGAAGCTGCGTCGCGTCGTGGTCGAACGGGGCGGGGGTCTTCGTCGCGGTGGCCATTTCTATCCTCAGTCAACCCGTATGCAGCAGTCAGGGAGCAGGGGTCAGCAGTCAGGGGTCAGTCAAGCCCCAGGATGAGCGAAGCGATTCCTGGGGGTTCGTGTTCGCTACGCCAGCCGCAGCAGCTTGCGCGTCAGCCACTCGGTCACAAGGAGAGACACGACCGCGACCAGCACGAACGAGAAGTTGATGGGCAGCATCGCCCAGACGGTGTCGGTCATCGACAAGTCGATGAAGACGACCGCCAGGCTGAACAGGGCGCACACCCCAAAGAAGATCGCGGCGATCACATGCTGCTTCATCACCAGGAAGATGGCGGCGGCGAACAAACCGATGGCGAGCGGCGTGGCCCAGAGCAGATGGTAGGCCGACACGGTCCAGCCGGTCTCCGCCCCCTTGTCCCACAGGTCGAAGAGGGGGCCTTTCACGCTCTCGGTCTTGTTCTTCTCTTGTTTCAGACACTTGTCGATGGCGTGGGCGCTGGCGAGCGGGAAGAACAGCCGCTCGGACTCCTTCGCCCCTTCGGCGCCGGGGGTCTGGATCTGGCTGCGGTACTCCTGCGACGCCGACTTCAGCACCGCCTCGACCTCCTTCTGGACCTCCGGGGGCAGCGGCTTGAGGATGGGGCTGGCCTCGGTCGCGAGCTGGAAGAGGTTGCCGTAGTCGGTGCGGACGTTGTCGGTCTCCGGGTTCGGCTTGCGGATGGTCATGCGGTGGGTGAGAACTTCGTTGGTGCCGGGGACCGGGATGCGGAACTCGTAGTCGCCCGCCTCGCGGATGCGGATGTTGCCCATGAACCAGCCGCGCCACTCGCCGTCGAACGGCTTGGCGCGGAGGTCGAACGCCTCGGACTTGGCGTCCTTGTCGCTGATGCGCTTGAAGTAGACGGTCGGCTTGGCGTCCTGGGGCAGCGGCAGCAGGTTGGACCCCTTGATCTGGGCCTCGAAGGCGATGTTGCCTGCGGGCATGCTGCGGGCCAGCGGGATGACGCCGTACTTCTTCTGCATGGTCGAGCCGGTGGCGACGTAGCGCGCGGACTTGATCCAGAGGCGTTCGTGGAAGCCGGTCTTGAACTGGCGGAGTCGCCAGAACTCGCCGGAGCCGATGTACATGGTCTTGCCGCCGCCGTAGGGCATGGTGACGATGAAGGGCTGCTCGTCCTTGCCGTCGTTGATGCGCGAGGCGGGGGGTCCGGCGAAAGTGGCCGCGACCTGCGAGCCCGGCCGGATGCGGTCGACCGGGTAGTAGTTGAAGATGCCGCGCTTGGGACGCAGGTCCTTGCTGCCTTCGGGAACCTTGTCGGTCCCCCAGAAGAAGCCGCTCCAGCCAGCGGTGGGACTGTCGATCGTCTCGTCGAGCTTGAGGAAGTCGAAGTTCTTGGCGTTGGCGGGGAAGTTCAGGGCGTAGGGACGGCTGGTGTCGTGGCCGACGCCGACTTCGGCCAGGCCGATGCCGTGCAGACGGCTGTCCTTCAGCACGACCGGGAAGATCGTCATCAGCGAGGTCAGGTCGCGGCCGCCGGGCCTGGCCAGATGGAACGAGTGGACCGGGCCGGCCACGAAGATGACGCCGCCGGCGTGGTCGCCGACCCAGTCCTTGAGGTTCTTGAGCTGGGCGGTCGTCAGCGCGGTCCAGTCGGGGTCGATGGCGACGACGACGTCGAACTCGCTGAGGCTGGAGAACCGCTCCTGCCCCACCGGGACCGGCCCGACGCGGTCGGGGAACTTGGAGATCATGCGGTCCTTCTCCACGTCCTGGTCGACGTGCTCCTCGTTGCCGGTCTGCAGCAGGACGGTCAGTTCCGCCCGCTTCTCAATCACCTCGCGGTAGAACAGGGTGCGGACGAACTGGTACTCGCGGGTCGGGCCGCCCGTGAACAGCAGCACGCGCAGCTTCTTCTTCTGCACCAGCACATCGACCGGTTCCGAAACGTGCTCGGCCTTCGCGAACGCCTCCTTGGGGTTGCGCGGCACCCGCGCGACGATGCGCCACGTCCCTTCCAGCTCGGCCGCCCGCTCGTCACCGGCTTTGATCTTCTTGAGGTCCTGCACGTCGATCTCGAACGGAACGAGGTCCTGCGGGTTGTCGCCCGCTCCCTTGAACTGCCCCTTCATGACGGGCAGCTTGTGGGTCGGCTCGCCCACGACGGGCTGGCCGGTCCCGTCCTTGATGCGCGTCACCTCCACCGTGACGGTGAACTCCTCGTCGTTCAGTCCCGGCCCGCGCACGTTGATGCGCCCCGGGAACTTGTCGTCGGGGCGGGTCACTTCGGGCAGATGGAGGTCGCCGATCTGGATCTCCGCCGGCTGCCGGTAGTGCCCGACGGCGACGGTGAAGACGGGGATGGCGCGGCGCGGGTTGGTGACGCGGTTGACGAACTCCTGCTTCGCCTCGTCGCTGCCGAAGTTGTCGCGGCCGTCGGAGAAGACGAGGATGGCCTGGATGAAGCTGTTGTTCTCGAGCTTGAGGGCCTGCAAAGCCGAGCCGCCGATGTTGGTGCCGGACTGCAGCGACTCGATGAGGTCCTGCATCTTGATCTTGTGGGCGACGCGCTCCTCCTCCTTGGTGATCGTGTCGGGGACGACGATGTCCTTCGCGTCGGGCTTGAGGAACTTCTGCCAGTCCTCGACGGTGAAGGTCTTCTTGCGGGCCAGGCTGAGCTCGTGGATGGCGGTCTCGTCGAGGACGCTGCCGAAGCGGTAGAGGGTGACGGGGGACTTCTCGAGGACGCGGTTGATGAACGCGACCTGCTCCACGCCGCGCTTGTCGACGCTGTTCCTGGCGAGGAAGTCGATGATCTTGTCCTGGCGCGTGGGCAGCTTGGCGGGATCCTGGTCGATGTCGGGAGTGTCGTCGCGCGTCAGCAAGCTGCCGCTCACGTCGAGCAGGATCACCACCTTCGACTCGGTGACGTTGTCCTTGAAGGTCTGGCAGCTGGGCAGGAAGAAGACGACGGTGAGGATGGCGTAGACCAGGCAGCGCAGCACGCCGAGGAACGACGCCCAGAGCGGATGGATCGAGCGCGCGTCCTTGAGGTACATGGCGCCGACGTAGAAGAGCGCGACCGTCAGCAGCGGGCCGATGACGACGAGCCAAGACAGCAGCGGCTTGAACAGCAGCGCCAGCCAGGCGTAGAAGGGGGCGGCGACCGTGACGGCGACGAAGGGCCAGAGCATGCCGGCCCAGCGCCGCTCGGAGCGGAACAGGACGATGAGCAGCAGCACCGCGTAGGCGAAGGCCACGGGGATGCCTATGGTCCAGTCGGGGCAGTTCTCGGTGAGCCGCCGCAAGACGAACTCGTTCTTGCTGACGTCCATCGGGAGGATCTGGTCGTTCATGCGTGCGGCCTTGATTGCGGGTGCGTCTGCGTCGTCGTTTCGTCGGCGGGGTTGCCCCACGTCCGCAACAAAAATCTCTCGAAAGCCCAGGGCTGCTGCCCTGGGTTGCTAATCCCCAGGGCAGCAGCCCTGGGCTTTCAACCTCTCTACAGCTTCGCCGTCGGCGCGGTCACCTGGGCCACGGCGTCAGCCTCGTTGCCCCGCATGTGGAAGCTGAGGTGGACCGCCAGCGCCTGCTCGGCGATCAGCACCAGCAGGAAGACGAGGAACAGCAGCGGCGACTCGGAGAAGTCGTTGCGGCGGACGGCCACGTCGTTGTCGCCCATGCCGGGGCTGACCATGCGGATGCTGCCGGGGGGAGCCTTGCCGACCAGGTTCTGGTCGATGTCCTCCTGGCTGAGCCGTTCGAGCGGCCCTTCGCGCGTCGTCTCGACGTTGAAGACGTGGGCGTAGGTCGCCAGCGCCTTGTCGCCCCCCTCCGCCCTCAGCTCGGACAGGTACAGGCCCGGCTCGTTGTTCTTCGAGGCGACGAAGCGGATGGCTCCCTTGTCCTCGCGGCCGACCTCCTCGCTCACCTGCATCTTCTTGGCGGCGGCGCGGTCGACGGTCTTCATGAAGTAGCGGGTCAGCTTGAGCTGCTCGTTGCGCTTCTTGAACAGCTCGGCGTCAAGGGTGATCTCGACGGGCGTGCCGACGGCGAGGTTGGCTTCGCTCCCCTGGCTGGAGAGGTAGTTCTGCATCTCCCAGAGGATGGGGGCGAACAACAGCGACGCCGCGCTGCCGCCGGCCCAGTCGTTCCATTCCTTGCCGGCGGTCGACATGACGGCGACGGTCTTGCCCTTGCCGTACAGGGTGCTGACGACGAACGGGTCGCCGTAGCGGGCCTGCTCGATGATGTTGGCGACTTCCTTGCGGATGCGCTGCAGGTCAAGGTCCGGGGTGCCCCAGAACTCGGTGAGGTTCGGGGAGCTGGCGTCCGTCGCCTTGCCGCGGTCGTCGAGCATGGCCTGAAGCTTGTTGGCGAGGTGGTACGCCTTTTGCTCGGAGTTGTGGGCGACCACCGCTTCGATCTCGGCGAAATGGCGCTTCAGCGACTTGTGGACCGCCTCGTTCTCCTTGGTGTTCAGGATCGCCTTGAGCTTGTCGCTGCGGATCACGTCCTTGACGATGGCATCGTGGTAGGCGTTGGCGAGGTTCTCGTTGGGGAGGGTGGCCAGCTCGAAGGTCTTGCCCCCCTCCTGGCGCCAGGCGCCGCGCGGCACCTGGAAGTAGCGGCGGATCGGCATGTCGCGCATCGGCTCCATGTACTTGCCGCCGTCCTCCAGCAGGAAGCCGAAGATCGGGTAGTTCTTGGAGTCGGCGAACTGCCCGCCACGCAGCAGGATCTGGTGCGTGTCGGGGATCTTGGCCGGGAGCGGGTCCTCGCTGGGGGCGGGGTAGTACGTCTCCTTGAGCGGCGCGGGGAAGATCCCCTTGCCCTCCTTGTAGAGCGACTTGTTGTAGTACGCCGCCGACACCTGCGGGCCGAGGAAGAAGCCGACGCCGCCGCCGTCGCGGACGTAGGCTTCGAGGTTGTCAAGCTGCTTCTTGGTGAACTCGCGGACGTTGAGGATGAAGATGGTCGGGTACATCGCCAGGTCGCTGCGCTCGAGCGCCTTGACCGCGACGCCGTTGGCGATCTGGTCGCCGTAGACGACGCGGTAGCTGGCGCCGGGGACCGAGATCAGGCTGTTCTCGAGGAAGAAGCTGTCGCGGTTCTCCTCGCGCCCCTTGGGGCCTTCGCCATCGATGACGAGGACCGGCACCTTCTCGCGGACCTCGACGGCGACCTGGCGGACGTTGTCGGCCTGGATGCCGTCGGCGACCAGCTCGCCCAGGCCGGGGGTCCGCAGCCGCGCCGAGATGTGGGCGAAGTGCGACTCGCCCGGCTTGAGCGTCGGGGTGAAGCGGAGGTCGAAGTTCGCCGTCAGCGTCTTGCCCGGCGCCAGCTTCACCGGCATCGGCGGGTTGAAGTCGACCTCGAGCATCTCCGCGCCGGTCTCCTCGTTGGTGACCAGCACGTTGATGTCCTGCTCGCGGTCGCTGTAGTTGGCGATCGACACGGTGAACGTGACCGGCATGTTGCGGCCGGCGACGCGGGTGCTGGGGCGCAGGTCGACGATGCCGACGTTGTCGTGCGACGGCGGGTAGCCGCCCGGCAGGTTCGGCGAGCGGAACGGATGGGCCATGTCGTGCAGGTCGATCTTCATGTCCTTGAACTCGGCCGCCATCTCGACGAGCAGCTTCTGCATCCCCTCCGCCTCGGGCAGCGCCCAGTCCTTGCGGCGGAAGTCGCCGAGCAGGTGCAGCTTGACCCGGCTTTCGACGTTGCCCGCCACCTGGGCGCGGACCTTCTTGAGTGCCTCGAACGGATCGACGTGCAGGAAGGTCGGCTCGAGCGCGTCCACGTCCCCCTTCATCTCCTTGAAGACCTTCTCGTCGTTGAGGTGGTCGTAGGTCCGAGGCTCGAAGCCGGGGTCGCCGACGAGCTTCGACATCGGCAGGATCATGAGCTGGTCGGATGAGTGCCCCATCGACACCTCCTTGGCGATCTTGTCGAGGAGTCGCGCCCTGGCGGCCTGGAAGCTGGTGAGGGTCTTGTCGCCGTCGGTCCAGCGGTCCTGCATGCTGAGCGTGTCGTCGACGAGGACGATGCTGAGGTTGCGCTTGCCGGAGAAGTCGCCGTCGGAGAAGCCGAGGAAGCGGAGAACCAACAAGCCGACGAGGGCGACGAGGACGCAGCGGAGCAGCAGGAGGAGGAGCTGCTCGATGATGAGCCGGCGGCGGGTGCGCTTCTGGGCTTTGAGGAGGAACTCCATCGCCGCCCAGGCGACGCGCTTGAAGCGCATGCGGTTGATGAGGTGGATGATGATCGGAGCGCTGACGAGAGCCGCCGCGACCGCGAGGAAACCGGGATTCGTGAAGAATTCGAGCATGGCGCCGTGGATCTCTTCTGGGTTGGCTTCGCGGTCGGTTACGCCTGGGAGTTGCCCTTGCCGGGGACCTTCATCATCGCCTGGCGGTGGTGCATGAACTTGGAGAGGACGGCGTCGAGGTTTTCCTTGGTGTGGACGAGCTGGTAGTCGATGCCCTTGCGGGCGCAGCCTCGCCGCACCTCGACGAGGTACTCCTGGAGGGCTTCGAGGTAGCCGTCGCGGAGGGCGCGGGGATCGCAGGTGACCTGGTCGATCTCCTCCATGCCTTCGAAGCGGGTGGTGCCCGCGAAGGGGAAGGTCATCTCCTCGTAGTCCATGACGTGGAAGAGGAGGACGTCGTGCCGGCCGTGCCGCAGCATCTCGAGGCCGCGGAAGAGCGGCTCGCGGTCGACGAGGAGGTCGGAGAGGATGACGACCATGCTGCGCTGGGGCATGTACTCGGTGACGCGGCGCAGGATCTTCTCGATGTCGGTCTTGTCCTTGGGCTTGCTGACGTCCATCGTCTTGAGGATGGCGTCCATCTGGTTCTTGGCGCTGCGGGAGGGGACCATCTGCCGGACGTTCTCGTCGTAGGTGATGATGCCGCAGGCGTCCTGCTGCCCGAGCAGCATGTGGGCGATGCTGGCCGCGGCGGTGCAGGCGTAGTTGTACTTGTTGAGCGCCCCGTTGCCGTAGTGCATCGAGTTCGACACGTCGACGACCAGCATGCAGCGCAGGTTGGTCTCGGCCTCGAACTGCTTGATGACGTACTTGTCGGTCTTGGACCAGACCTTCCAGTCGAGGTAGCGGACGTCGTCGCCCGGCGTGTAGTCGCGGTGCTGCACGAACTCGACCGAGTGCCCGAAGAAGGGGCTGCGGTGCATGCCGGAGATGAACCCGGCGACGATCTGCTTGGCGCGCAGGTCCAGCCCGGCGATGCGGGCGATGACTTCCGGCTGCATGAACCGGCGCGGGTCGTCTTTGGTCGCTTTGGCCACGGTGCGTCTTCCTGGGTGCTTTGCTGGTGCTCTGTCAATCGTCGAAGGATGGATTCAACGCGCGGTGGCCGGGAGGGCGAGGCTCCTGCCGAGCCGCTGCACCGCGCGGCGATTCCGAGTTCCGTCCTCATCCATGCCATGCACTCAACGACGCTTCACGGCTCGGCAGGAGCCTCGCCCTC
>JAYSSW010000534.1:0-3870 GCA_043720335.1 Planctomycetia bacterium | reverse complement strand
GTCGGCGTAGGCGACGTACACGCCCTGGGCCGCGCCGACGACGCGGTGATCGCCGCGGTGCTTGCGCAGATCGCCGGCGCTGCTCCGGTCAGCGCTGCCCTCGGCGACCTTGTCGACGACGAACGCCCGGCGCCCTTGCTGCCGCTGACGTTCCTGAAATGGGGCCTCGCGGGCTGCGCGGGGATGGCGTCGTGGCGTGAGAAGCTGCAACGCCGCCTACGGTCGTTGGGCGCGGCCCAGGGCGTGTACGTCGCCTACGCCGACTGGCGTTGCGCCCAGGCGCCGCCGCTCGACGACGTGTTCGAGTTGGCGGCGCGGCGGCCCGGCAGCGTGATGCTCGTCGACACGCACTGCAAGGACATCAGCACCATGAGCCTGGGCCGCCGGCCGACGCTGCTCGACTGGCTGCCGCGCGAGGAGACGATCGCGCTGTGCCAGCGCTGCCGCGACGCGAAGGTTCGCATCGCGCTGGCGGGGTCGCTCGGCTTCGGCGACATCGCGTCGCTGCTGCCCGCCCGCCCCGACTGGTTCGCGGTGCGCGGCGCCGTCTGCACCGCCAGCGACCGCCAGGCCGCCGTGCAAGCCGACCTGGTCCGGGCGCTGAAGCAATTGATCGCTGGCGATTCCACGTCGTGCTGAGGAACCCGCGCGAAGCGATTATTTCTTCAGCTTCGGAGGCGGGTTGACGAGGATCCGGGTCACGTCGCCGCGGCGGATTCCCTTGGCCGCGTCGTCCTCGTCGGCGGTGAAAACATGGATCCGCAGGGGGGTCTCGCGCGACGCCTTCATGCAAGCAAGGCCAGCGATCACCCGGAGCGAGTCAAGCCGAATCGTCTGGCTTTGGCGAGGGGAGGTGAAGGCCTTCGATCATGATCTCCTTGCCGCCGATGTGGCTGCGCACGTCGTCAAGGAACAGGTCGAAGCTGGGATTCCAGAGAAGGCTGTCACTGATGACGACCGGGCGAGCGGTGCCGCGAAGTCGGAAGA
Source organism: Planctomycetia bacterium (assembly GCA_043720335.1). Lineage (GTDB taxonomy): Bacteria > Planctomycetota > Planctomycetia > Gemmatales > Gemmataceae > JAYSSW01. The sequence continues at coordinate 2,883 of JAYSSW010000534.1, read as the reverse complement.
TCGCTGTTGATCCAGGGAAGTTGCCGTCTTCAGTCAGGCCGAGATGCGTGCAGTCGAGTTCGACGCAGGGATAGAGTGCCGCCCAGATCATTTCGATGTTTTCCGCCGAAACCTCGGCAGGTGAAACGAGCCATGCTTCGATGCCGTCGAAAGGCAGGCAGGCGCGAGAGCGGAAGAGGCCGATCCTGGCGATGCCACGTTCATCCACGACCAACTTCTCGAAAGGCAAAGCGCAGCCTGTCCCCACGAACAGTCCGCCAAGGACTGCGGCGAAGCCGTAGAAGTACCAAGACTCGATGCCCACCGCGAGCAACCCGCAGCAGCCGAACAACGCGAGGGGGGAGGCGCTAACAAAAAGCAAGCCACCAAACCACCAAGCGTTGAGGCCCGCGCGATAGATGTTTCGTCCGCTTGGCTTTTCGCTCATGTCGGAACTCGGCTGGTCGGTGATGAGTCTCGCCAGTCCATCCTATCACGGCAACGCTGGCCGCAGGATGTCTGTTGAAACTCGCGAAGTTTCTCTGGTTGAAAATTTCCGGGAACTCTCGCCGCCCCACTTCGTCTAACTTGATGGCGAACCGCTTCGCCGCCTGCCAGCCGACGCGCCTTTTCCGCCCGCCCAACCGCATCGACCGTTTGTTTTCGCCGAAACCGCCTCGCCTTCGCACGCATCGGGCTTTCGCTGGGCAAGAGCGAAAGATTAAGATTCGCTGAATTTTCCGATTGCGATAGCTGGTTGTTCGGGGTACGATCCACCAGCCTGCGTTCCGTTCCCACCACTTTTCTTGGATAGGGGGGCTTATCCCAATGTTGACCTACCTGGGCAACAAGCAAGGCTTCTGCGACGGCCTGTCTCGTCGCAACTTCCTCCAGATCGGCGCGTTCGGCGCCGGCCTCTCCCTCGCGGACCTGCTCCGCAGCAACGCCGCCGCCGACGCGCCCGGCGCTGTGCAGAACCGCCCGACCAGGCCCAAGTCGGCCATCATGATCTACCTCCCCGGCGGCCCGTCGCACATGGACATGTACGACCTCAAGCCCGACGCCCCCGCCGAGTTCCGCGGCGAGTTCCGCCCCATCGCCACCAACGTTCCCGGCGTGCAGATCTGCGAGCACTTCCCCATGCAGGCCCGCATCTGGGACAAGCTCGCCTGCATCCGCTCGGTCGTCTCGGTCGATGAGCACTCCGACTCGCTCGTCATGACCGGCAAGAGCCAGCGCGACAACATGACCGCCAACCACCCGTCGTTCGGCGCAGTGGTTTCTCGTGTCCGCGCCAACCACGCCACCGAGATGCCCGCCTTCGTCAGCATGCGCGGCATGTCGCGCGGCACCGAACCCGGCTTCCTCGGCATCGCCCACCGCCCGTTCAGCCCCAACGGCCCCGGCACCGAGAACCTCCGCCCCCTCGCCAACGTCAACACCCAGCGGATGGCCGACCGCCGCACCATGCTCGAAGGCTTCGACGACGCCCGCCGCGACGTAGACGCCAACCTCGCCGGCCTCGACACGTTCACCACCCGCGCCTTCGACATGATCGCGTCGGGCGGCGTCCGCACCGCTCTTGATCTCCAACGCGAAACCGCCGCCACCCGCCAGCGCTACCAGGGGGTCGAGCAGTTCCTGACCGCGCGCCGCCTTGTCGAAGCGGGCGTCGGCTGCGTCACCCTGTCGATCGGCGGCTGGGACACGCATGGCCAGAACTTCCAGACCCTGCGCCGCCAGCTCCCGCAGGTCGACCGCGGTGTCGCCAACCTCGTCACCGACTTGTCCGAACGCGGCCTGCTCGACGATGTCGCCATCGTCATGTGGGGCGAGTTCGGCCGCACGCCGCGCGTCAACAGCGGCGCGGGCCGCGACCACTGGTCGCCGGTCATGTCCGCCCTCGTCGCCGGCGGCGGGATGCGCATGGGCCAGGCGATCGGCGCCAGCACGGCCCGCGGCGAACGTCCGCAGGACCGCCGCTACACCGTCCCGCAGGTCCTCTCGACGCTCTACCGCACGATGGGCATCGACCCGGCCACCACGTTCCTCAACGGCACCGGCCGCCCGATCCACATCGTCGAGGACCGCGAACCGGTCCGCGAACTGATCTGATCGAATGTCACACGAACCCGGAGCGCAAGCGATGGGATACCTTGACGACACGCGGAACGAGGGAACTTTTTCCGCAAGCCGTTTCGCTGCGATCCCATCGCTCGCGCTCCGGGTTCGTGTTGACTGCCAATGACTTGTGCCTGGCCGCGCCAGGCATGGTCTTTTTGTTGCCGCCCCGCCCGACCTTCCCGCCGGTTTCCCCACCTTCGCAGGCTCCAAGAAAGACAAAGGGGTTCGTGGATGCGCACCCGAATCATCGCCGCGCTCGCCCTGAGCGCCTGCATCGTCGCCCCCATCTGTTCGCAAGATGACGGCTCCAAGAAGAGCGACAAAGTCGCCGCGACCGAATCGATCAAGATCCCCGGCCCCGACGCGGTCCAGTCGTTGCAAATCGCGCCGAAGGAAGTCAGCCTGGTCGGCGAGGACGACTCGCGCCAGCTCCTGCTGACCGGCGCGCTCGTCGCCAGCGGATCGCAGGATCTGACGGGCGACGTGAAGTACGAAGTCGCCGACGGCAAGATCGCCCGCGTCACGTCGTCGGGCCGCATCCTGCCGCTCGCCAACGGCACGACCACGATCACCGCGAGCTACGGCCGACACGTCGCCAAGGTGAGCGTGAAGGTCGACGCGATGGACGTCGCCCTGCCCATCAACTTCACGAACCACATCGTGCCGATCTTCTCGAAGCTCGGCTGCAACAGCGGCGGCTGCCACGGCAAGGCGAGCGGGCAGAACGGCTTCAAGATTTCGCTGCTGGGGTTCGAACCCGAGTTCGATTTCCAGACGCTC
>JAYSSW010000533.1:0-3871 GCA_043720335.1 Planctomycetia bacterium | reverse complement strand
CGGTTCTGCAGCCCGAAGGCCCACCAGAGCGCGACGGTGCAAATCGCCGATAGCAGCAGGGCGAGCGAGCCGAAAATGCGCAGCGGCGACATCGCGAGCCTTTCGTGGGGGAGGCGAACGAACGCCGGTGAAATCGGTCCCTGGGGCGAGGAATGAGACGGGCTGCGACTCAACTAACCCTGAGCGCAAGCGAGGGGATCGCAGCGAACCAAGTTGGCGAATATTCTCATTCAGCGAGCCGCCATGCGATCCCCTCGCTCGCGCTCAGAGCGTGTGAAAAAATCGAAAACACGGAAAATCAGGTGTGTTTCAGGCCGCCAGACTCGCCATTCCAGCCTTCGGATTGCAGATTTCCGTGCCCGGACACGATCTGACGAAAGCCAGAGCTGGCCGTTTTTGATTTTTTCACACGCTCTCAGGGTTAGTTCCGTTTGTCGATGCCTCATTCTCGACCGAGCAAGGTATATGCCCAGCCTTCCCCTTCACCAAGGCCGCCTGCGCGTCGCCACGCGGCGTTTTTTGTTCCACGGCGCCACGCGTTCTCTGGTATGGTTTCGTTCGCGGGCGTTGGGCCTGCACGGGCCGTTCGCCTGTTGCGAGATAGAGACGGACATCGGAGGCGTCGTTCATGCAAGACCACGACCAGCGCTTCAAGACGCTGATCCGCGAGTTCTTCGGCGACTTCCTGCGCCTGTTCTTCGCCGACTGGGCCGCGCGGCTCGACACGGAGAAGGTGGAGTGGCTGGAGCAGGATTTGTTCCTCGACCCGCCGGACGGCCCGCGCCGCGTGCTCGACCTGGTGGCGAAGCTGCCGACGCGCGCCGGGGTGCCGCCGCTGCAGTCGGGCGAGCAGACGCACTGGCTGGCGCTGGTCCACATCGAGATCGAGTCGCCGGACAAGGCGACGCTGCTGCGCGGCCGCATGCACCAGTCGTACACGCTGCTGCGAGCGCTACACCGCCTGCCGGTGCTGCCGATCGCGATTTATTTGAAAGTCGGGCTGGATGGCATCGGCATCGACGCGCATGTCGAGACGTTCTGGGAGCTGCGGACGGTCCATTTCCAGTACCTGTACGTCGGCCTGCCGGCGCTCGACGCGGTACAATACATGGAAGGCGACAACTGGCTCGGCGTGGCCCTTTCGGCGCTGATGAAGATCACCCCCGACCGCGTCGCCTGGCTCGGCCTGGAGGCGCTGCGCCGACTGACCGAGGCCCCGATCACGAGCCAGCAGCGTTTCCTGCTGGGCGAGTGCGTGCAGGCGTACCTGCCGCTCGACGAGGCGCAGCAGGGCGAGTTCGACCGCCTCGCCGCCGGAGAACCCTACCGAGGAGTCCAAGCCATGAACCTGACCAGCTACGAGAAAGGCGGACTGAGAACAGCTCGCACGATTCTCCTCGCTCAGCTTGAACGCAAGTTCGGCACGATCCAGGCGTCCGTCGAGGGTCGCATCAATCGACTGCCACTCGCAGAGATCCAGGATCTTGCACTTGCGTTCGCGGAAGGTCAAACGCTCGAAGAAATGAGACTGCTCGACGCCGAGCCGGAGTAGCCGCGGCTCGACGAGGCGCAACAGCGCGAGTCCGACCGCATCGCCGCCGGAGAACCCTGCCGAGGAGTCCAAGCCATGAACCTGACCAGCGACGAGAAGGTTCTCCCGCGGCGCCACCGCAGGTGATGCGGAAGTTTGGCCACGAAGCGGAGCGCGGAACCCACGCAGCGACCTGGGGTGGATCGTCGCGTGGTTCCCGCGCTCCGCTTCGCGTCGCGGCTGAACTGGCGCCTACGCGCTCTTCTTGTCGACGACCGGGGCCTTCTCGAACATCGGCTTCTCGCCGCGGACGATGGCGTCGGTCACCTGGAACTTCTCCTTCTGCTCCATCTCCGGCAGCTCGTACATGATCTCGGTCATCAGCTCCTCGACGATGCTGCGGAGGCCGCGGGCGCCGGTGTCGCGCTCCTTGGCCATGCGGGCGATCACCTGGAGCGAGGCGGGGGTGAACTCCAGCTCCGACCCTTCCATCTCGAAGAGCTTGCGGTACTGGCGGACCAGGGCGTTGCGCGGCTCGGTGAGGATGCTGACGAGGGCCTCCTCGTCGAGCGGGGCGAGCGGGGCGAGGACGGGGAGCCGGCCGACGAACTCGGGGATCATGCCGAACTGGATGAGGTCGTCGCTGGTGACCTGGCTGAGCAGCTCGCCGAGTTCGCGTTCGCGGTGCTCGTGGTTGGCGCCGAAGCCGATGGTCTTCTTGCCGAGCCGTCGGGCGATGATGTCCTCGAGGCCGACGAACGTGCCGCCGCAGATGAACAGGATGTTCGAGGTGTCGAGCTGGATGTACTGCTGTTCGGGGTGCTTGCGGCCCCCCTGCGGCGGGACGTTGCTGACGGTCCCTTCGAGCATCTTGAGCAGGGCCTGCTGAACCCCTTCGCCCGACACGTCGCGGGTGATGCTGACGTTCTGGCTGGTCTTGGCGATCTTGTCGACCTCGTCGATGTAGACGATGCCGCGCTGGGCGGCTTCGATGTCGAAGTCGGCGGCGTGGAGCAGCTTGAGCAGGAGGTTCTCGACGTCCTCGCCGACGTAGCCGGCTTCGGTGAGGGTGGTGGCGTCGCCGATGGCGAACGGCACGTCGAGGACTTTGGCGAGGGTGCGGGCGAGAAGCGTCTTGCCGCTGCCGGTCGGCCCGACGAGCAGGATGTTGCTCTTGTCGACCTCGACGTCGCCGTTGTGCGAGTCCTCGGCGATGCTGAGGCGCTTGTAGTGGTTGTGGACGGCGACGGAGAGAACCTTCTTCGCCCGGTTCTGCCCGATCACGTACTGGTCGAGCTTCTCCTTGATGCTGCGTGGCGACGGGATCTTGGAGGCGCTCCCAGGCGTGACGCTTCGGCGGCGCTTGTCCTGGTCGAGGATCGACTGGCACAGCTCGATGCACTCGCCGCAGATGTAGACGTCGCCGGGGCCTTCCACGAGGGGGCCGACGTCACGGTAGCTCTTGCGGCAGAAGGAACAGAAGGCGTTGCGGTTGCGTCCGGTGGTGCTCGTGGTGGGAGTCTTGCGCCCGCCGCCCAGTCCGGAATCTTTGGTCGCCATTGAATCTCCTTCGTTGACCATGACAGGTCCCATGTCGTTGTGCCAAGTCCGGCCTGGGAAGCTGCGCGGGGGCGTGGTGCTGCGGACGGGACGCACCCGGGGAGCTTTTCCAGGATCGAATTCTACGCTTTGTTCCGTTGTGAAGCAAGGATTCCTCCGCCCAAGGTCGCCGGCGGGGGAGAGGCGGTCATGCGGGCGGTTCCTGCGGCGGGGGCGGATCGGGCTTCACTCCACCCTTGATCCGGGCCTCGATGGCTTCCAGTTCCTCCGGGTCGAGTTCGCCTTCCTCGGCCAGTTGGCGGTAGCGTTCGAGCTGCGCTGCCGGGCTGGAGTCGTCGTCGGAGTCGCTTTCGTGGCGCCAGCGGCGGACCTTGGCGAAGGCGAAAAGGCCCGCGCCGAGAGCCGCCACCAGCACGGCAGTTGGCAGAAGGATCTCCATTTGCAAGGTTGGGTTGCCGGCCACGGCTCGACCTGCGGATAGCTGTGGATGAAGTGCCGGGGACGTGTCTATCAAGGGGGTGCGGTCGCCTCTTCGCCACCCCTCGTGTCCCGTGCGAGCAGGACTCCCAGGCCGTTGCGTTTCTATTATACCGGCGGTTCGCGGCGGCGCACGGAAAACGGCGGGAATCCATCAAATTCGTCGGCTATCTTCCCGCCCCGCGGAGCGAACAACGGGACTCTTCGCATTGCGCAGGATCGCAGGGGTGGGCGGCCTGCGCGACGCCGGGCGGCTGGCGCGGACGAAACCCGCGCCGATTCGCTCAAGTCGGCGCTTTGCCC
>JAYSSW010000532.1:0-3873 GCA_043720335.1 Planctomycetia bacterium | reverse complement strand
GGCACGGAAATCTGCAATCCGAAGGCTGTAATGGCGAGTCTGGCGGCCTGAAACACACCTGATTTTCCGTGTTTTCGATTTTTTCACACGCTCTGACGTGTCAGTACCAGCCTGGGAACTTCGACGCATGTCAGAAGGCTGGCTTTCAATCCGGGATTTTTCTGCTTCGCGTCGTCCATCGCCTCCTTGGGATTCTTGCCGGCCCCGCGAACGGCGCGCACGCCGGACTCCATGCCGATCGCCACAAAAAGCCCCTGGTACTCGCGCAGCCACTCCGTGTTGCCAAGCACAGACATGTGGTCCTCGTAGGCGCGTTTCGCCCGCGACGGATCCGCTTCGACCTCCGGAGCGACGAGGTTGTGGAGTATCGTGGCCGCGCGGCGAAGTCCCAACTTCGCCTGGGTCTGTTCCGAGGCGCTGTCTTTGTTCTTCGCCGACGCTTCCGTGAGGAGCGTCATCAAGATCACCAATTTCGCCCTCAGCGACGCGTGCAGGTTCGACCCGGAAGGGGACTGGTCGAGCAACGACTTGTAGGGCTTGGTGATCTCGGCGAAGACTTGGCTTGCCTCGACGAATGGCCCCTGTTCGTGCTCCAGTTCCCACTGCAGATGGGCGAATTGACGCAGAAGTTTCTCTTCGACCGACACGCCAACCGGCTTGAGCGCGCCGATGTAGACGCCGAACGTGAGTTTCTCGAACGCCTTCTGTTCGCCCTGCGACACCAGGATTTTCATGCAGTCGAGCCGGAAGCAGACGCTTCGCCGGTAGCCCTGCATTCGCGTCTTGTTCGCGATCTCGACGTCGATCATCTCGTCCAGGACCGACAGGCCTTCCTCCACGAGATGGACGAACCGGTCGTGAATCTCCCCGGAGACCGATTCGCCCAGGAGTAGCAATCGGCCATGCGCGGTGAAGAAAGCACGTCGCACATGTTCGCAGAATCCCATCGACGCCAGGAAGTCGCGCTGCTTCTGGAGCGCTGCGACGAATTGGGCCAACGTGTCGAGTTCGCCGCCGGTTTCGGGGAGCTGAGATGGCATGTTGGTTGGGCCTTGGGAGTGGGATGCTTGCGTCCTTGCCAACGCTGTCAAAGACTGGGATCTGACCGCGCATTTCGGAAGGGTATCCCATGAAAAGGAAGTAGTCAACCGATAGCGGTATTCAATGGATTGACATTGCAACGTCAATCCAGCCAAGATTTTCAGGCGGCACGGCAGCGATTTCGCGACGACGAGAGACAGCTCCTTTTTCACGCCGCGATGCGGAAAAACTGGAATAACCGCGAAAATCGACATCGCGTTTCCGAATCCCGATGTCACCCGCCCAGCAGCTGGCCCAGGCGCTCGTTCAACTGCTCCTCGGCGGCGGCGGACCAGGCGAAGTCCTCGATCTTCCGCACGCCCCCTTCGTTCGTGAAATGCACGGTCGGCGCCGTCAGCACCGGCAGCACGCCGAGCGTTCCCTCGGCGGTCATCAGCGTGAAGTGCTTGACCTGGGCGAGTTCGGCCGCGTCGAGCGTGCCGAGCAAGAGCGGCAGCGGCCCGTCGGTGACGAGACATTCCTGTTCCAGCAGCAGCGGAGGCCGCACCGCTCCGGCGACTTCCGCCAGCACCTGGAACGACGCCAGACCCGCCATGCCGGGCTGGCTGCTGCTGGCGAGGAAGCACGGCCCGACCCGTGCGACGCCCGTCAAATCGATCTCGTTGCCCACGGTCGGCAGTTGGCGGACGACGCGCATGCTGCCGTCGGTCATCTGCAGAACGTAGCGTGTGGCCGACACGCGCAGCGAACGAAGGAACTGTTTCTTGGTGACCGTACGCAGGCGCGTGCGTGCGAGTTCCTGGTCGCCCCGCTTCCAGACAACCGCGTAGTCCCCCGTTCGGCGCGGCTTCGCGAGATGGGCGGCGACCAGCGCCTGCTTGCCTCGCATCTGGCTGCTCGCCAATTGCACTGGCACGCTCTGCACCATGCCGGTGTCGGCGTGCAGTTCGACGTGCAGTTCCAGGTCGATGAGCGGCACGAGATTGGTGCCGCTGCCGACCAGCGCCGACGCGGTGATCGTTTGGCACTGGGCGCTGACGAAGGTTTGGCACGCGACGGCGTGTTCGCCCAAGCCGACGTGCACCGTCGGCATCTGCAGCGTGAACGACGCCAGGAAAGCGTCGCGCGACAGGATCGGCAGCGGCGAGTCGCTGAGGCGGCTGCCCTGCCAGTGCAGCTCAGCCACCGTGTCGGACGATGGCGTCGGGATGCGGAAGAAGACACGGGCCGGGTCGCGGAGCGCGTCCTTGCGCAGCGAGTCGGGGTGGTACGCCAGGCCATCGACGCGCAGGACGAAGTCGTCCTTCTGGCAGTTGCGGGCGCGGACGGCGACCTCGACGACGACCGCCTCCGCGTTCCACGGGATCGGCGTCTGGTCGATGGTCAGCCCGGCCTTCTCGTAGCTGATGTGCATTTCACGGATTCCGAAGTCGGCCCAGCGCGTCGTCCAGCGCTTCGTCGAGGTTCGTCGCGTCCACAGCGTCGGCTCGGCAGATCAGGCAGTCAAGCGAGCGCGGGATGCGGAAGCGGTGCGGGCGATACGCCTCGTCGAAGATTCCGGGCGTCTTTTCCAGCGTGAACAGCAGGCTGGTGAAGCCAGGGTCGCGCGACGGGTCGAGCGTTTGAAGCGTCAGATGCGCGTGCAGCGCCGCGATGCACTCGATCGACGCTCGGCTCGCGGGGATCGTCGTTTCCGGCGCCTGCCCCCCGGGCTGCGAGTAGTCGGGGGCGGCGTGCTTCTCGGTCGCCACCGACCGCTTCAGGAAGCTGCCGACGCAGCCGTAGCAGGCGCCGCCCGGCGTGAAGCGATGGACGAAGCCGCCGATGCCGCCGGACAGAACTTCGCCCAGCGTCCACGGCTTGCCGAAGCGGCGCATGAGCGCGTCCCAGTGGTACTTCGCCGGCTCGTTGTCGGCCGCGCACACGCCGAGGTCGGCGCTTTGCACGGCCGTTTCAATCGCTGGCTGTTCGCTCGGCGCCAGCAGGTCGCAGCAGAGGATCTTGACTTGCAGATCGGGCCGACGTTCGAGCAGCCATTCACACGCCAGCTCCGCCTTGAGCCGACCGACGCCGGACGGAGGCAGTAGATGGCGGATGACGTTGTGCGGCTTGTAGAGGTCGGGTTCGATGAGGGTGATGGCGGTGATGCGCGGATCGCGAGCGACGAGATCGAGGACGGTCATGCCGCCGCTGCCGGCGCCTACTTGGACGAGATGGGCCACGGGTCGGGTCCTGGGGTCAGGGGGCTTCGGGGAGGGGCCATTCGCCGGTCGCGTGCCAGACCTCGTAGCAGGCGAGCCAGCGCCACGCCGCCTGCACCGCGAAGACCGACGTGAACTTGGCGGGGTCCCAGCGGCTCGACTCGCGGTTGCTGCTCTGACGCCACAGGCACAGGAGCTGCCCTTCGAGCAGGTGCGGGCACAGCTTCATGGGCGACAGCACCTTCGTCTCCGGCGGCGAAGTCGGGTAGGTCGGCAGCAGCCTCGTCTCCATCTCGTAGACGTTGTGCATCGGCTTCAGCCGGTAGCTCAGCACCAGCCCGCCGGCCCGCTTGCCGACGCGGATGCGGAACTCCGCGTCGCGGTCGTGGTTGTACCGCTCGATGATCGGAATCTCGACGCTGAGAAGCCGGCGTTTCCCTTCCTCGCTGTCGAGCAGGCCCATGACGATGGCTCCGTTAAACCTTCCCCGTTTTACCTGGTGCGGTCAAGTACGAGCCATCGACGAACCTGACTAACCCTGAGCGCAAGCGAGGGGATCGCAGCGAGCACGGTTGGCGAATCTTGTCATTCCGCGAGTCGTCGAGCGATCCCCTCGCTTCAGGGTTAGTTG
>JAYSSW010000531.1:0-3873 GCA_043720335.1 Planctomycetia bacterium | reverse complement strand
GAAACCCTGGATCAACATCCTGTGCAGCGCATGATTATTTTAATAGCTGGTTTACTTTTCTTTTGGATTGTTGAAGGTGCTATCCCCCTGATCCAGCTCCGGTATAAAAAAAATAAGTGGAGACATGCCGCTGTTAATTTCAGTTTCACAGTTATTCATCTTGTTATACACACCTTTCTTGCATTTGTTATTATTTTGATTTCAGATTGGTGTAAAGCCGCTCTCTCGCTGCGCGAGTCGCCTTGCCACTTTTTGCATCGCGGCGCGGGGCGGCCTCGCTCGCGCTTCGGGCTCAGGAGGCGTAGCCGGACATCTGCGGAAGCGAACGAAACCAGCCCGCAGCGCGGACGACGAGAGGTCGCACGCGCTGCGGGCTAGGGATGGATGACGCCTGGTCAGTTGCCGAACTCGGGCCGCCGCTTGGAGAGCTGCTGCTGGAGACGGGAGACGATGCTGGAGTGCATCTGGCTGACGCGCGACTCGCTGAGGTCGAGCGTGGCGCCGATCTCCTTCATCGTCATGTCCTCGTAGTAGTAGAGGATGATGATGAGGCGTTCGTTGCGGTTGAGTCCTCGGGTGACCAGGCGCATCAGGTCGCGGTTCTGCAGCCGATGCGTCGGGTCCTCCGACTTCTTGTCCTCAAGGATGTCGATTTCGCGCACGTCCTTGTAGCTGTCGGTCTCGTACCACTTCTTGTTGAGGCTGACGAGGCTGACCGCCGTCGCGTCGCCGGCCACCTTCTGGTAGTCGTCGATCGTGACGCCCAGCCTGTCCGCCATCTCGTCGGGCCTGGGCGGCCTGCCGAGCGACGCTTCCATCGCCTTGCGGACCTCCTCCAGCTTGGTGTGCTTGCTGCGCACCAGCCGGGGCACCCAGTCCATCGTCCTCAGCTCGTCCAGCATGGCCCCGCGGATGCGCGGCACGCAGTACGTCTCGAACTTCACGCCCCGCTCGATGTCGAAGGCGTCGATGGCGTCCATCAGGCCGAACACGCCGGCGCTGATGAGGTCGTCCAGTTCAACTCCGTCAGGCAGCCGGGCCCAGATGCGCTCGGCGTTGTACTTGACCAGAGGCAGAAAACGCTCCACCAGATGGTTGCGCAGCTCCACGGTCGGTTCCGCACGATAGTCCCGCCAGAGCTGTTGGACGTCGACGTCCAGATGCGTCACCATGGATTCCTCCCTGATGAGGGCAAGCGGCGACATTGTCGCCGTCACGCGGGCGCCGGGCGCGCCGATGCGTGACCTGTCCAGCAGTTTCGGGAGGATCGTTCCGTGGGCGTTGGCTCGCCGGCGACAGCTCCCCAAGCTGTCGCGGGCCGGCATCCCCATGCCTGCGCCGCCGCCCCGCCTCTTCCCTGTTCCGCTGGACGATTCCAGACCCCGCTTGCCTGTTCCCCGTCATAGGTTTCCGCTCGAACGAGCGCGAACCGATTTCCACACTGGGAGCGGTCCGAACTGTCCCCCAAAGCGGAGACCATTCCGAAAGCCACTCGCCTCGTCGTTATCGACCGGAGGCGCCATCGCCTTGAAGAAATCCCGGCCGACGATTCCGAAGCCGCCCGCCCGCAGGAACGGTGCATGTCGCACCGTCTCGCCGATCCGCCCAGGTTCCGCCGACCCCATCCCCCGATGGTTCGACGACGACTGGTTGGGCGTCCCGACTCGCGTCCCTGGCTTGCAGGCTGAATGGCTTTCCGAGGGGGCGGGAGATACCGCAGCACGCGGCGACTGTCCAGAGGAAAAGAGTGCAATTCGTACAGCATCCGGCGATGCGCGGCCCCGGTTCCCCGAAGGGATGCCTTTGCAAGCAGCCTGCTAACTTGGCAACCAGGGCCGGCAGCGGTACGATCTCCTCATCCCGACCATCCACGTGAGCAACCTCATGGCCGACTTGAGCCGCGTCAGCATCTCCCTCGAAGCCAACCTGCTCGACCTGTTCGACAAGCTGATCGAAGCCAAGGGCTACGCCACCCGCAGCGAGGCGATCCGCGACCTGATCCGCGATCGGCTCATCCGCGAGGAGGCCAAGAACCAGGCCGCCGAGCAGGTCGCCGTCGTCACGCTCGTCTTCGACCACCACGCGCGCGAGCTTGCCGCCAAGCTCATCGAGAAGCAGCACCACCACAACCTCGTCGTGTCGAGCCTGCACGTCCACCTCGGCGAGCGCCACTGCCTCGAAGTCTCCGTCCTACGCGGCCCCGGCCACGAGGTCGTCCACCTCGGCGACGAACTGATCGCCACCAAAGGCGTCCTCCACGGCGACATCACCTTCACCAGCGGCGAAGCCAGCCTGAACCGCCTGCGCTGATCTCTTCGTTTCCACTTCGGAGAACCGCGTTCATGACCATGCTCTCGGCGGCGATGCTGCTGTTCCTCGTGATGGACCCGCTGGGCAACATCCCGTTCTTCGTCGCCGCCCTGAAGACGGTTGATCCGGCTCGGCAGACGCGCGTCGTCATCCGCGAGCTGCTCATCGCGCTCCTCGTGCTTGTCTTGTTCCTGTTCCTGGGTCGACACATCCTCAACGCCCTCGGCATCTCCGAGCCGGCGCTGACGCTGTCGGGCGGTGTGATCCTGTTCCTCATCGCGCTGCGGATGATCTTCCCGTCGTCGGAGCGGTCGATGCGCGAGGAGGTGCACGGCGAGCCGTTCATCGTGCCGCTGGCGATCCCGTACGTGGCGGGGCCGTCGGCGCTGGCGACCGAGCTTCTGCTGATGAGCCAGCACCCCGACCGCTGGGCCGACTGGCTCGGCGCCCTGACGTTGGCGTGGCTGGGAACCAGCGTGATCCTGCTTTGCGCGGGCTGGCTGCGGCGGGTCCTGGGCGAGAAAGGGGTCGTCGCGCTCGAACGGCTGATGGGAATGGTGCTGGTCGCCGTCGCGATCCAGATGCTGCTGACCGGCATCCGCGCCGCGATGACCCACCTGCAAAACGCCTGACGATGGGAAAGGCCGTTTGAACCACAGAGGCACAGAGTACACAGAGCAAAGGCAGAGAGAGAAAGGCGAGTGAGGAGACACCAACTTGCGACCGCAGCGATTCTCGGTCACTCAAGTTGTGTCTTCACCCTTCTTCTTCTCTTTGCCTTTGCTCCGTGTTCTCTGTGCCTCTGTGGTTCAAACTTTTTGCGTTACTTCATGCCCTTGATCCAGTCGTGGATCAGCCTCACCGCAGGCTCGTCGACGACGCGTGAGCCGATGTGGGGCATGCGGCCCAGGCTCGTCATCGCCATGCGCTGGTGGACGATCGACTGGTCGGGGCGGCCTGGCACCAGCAGCTTGGCGCCGTCGATCTTGAAGCTGCCGTGCGCCGCCGGGACGTTGACGACGCCGAGTTCGCCGACCGGCAGCGACGAGTGCAGCTTGAACTCGGCGTTGCCGCCGCCCCACTTCATGTGGCAGTGGGCGCAGTTGGAATCGAGGTACGACCGTGCCCGGTCGTTCAGCGACACCTTCTCGTCCGCGTAGTCGACGAGCTTCGGCATCTTGTCCGGCGCTTCCGCCAGCTTCTTCGCGAAGACACCGATGTGCTCCAGCGTCGCGAGCTGGTTCGCGACGACGCCGTCGTAGTCGTGGTCGCGGTTCATCTGCCTCGTGCTGACGCCGAGCGCGAACTTCGACGCGTTGTTGTGGCACAGGGCGCACTCGGCCCGGCTGGGGAAGCGGTAGTTCTGCTCGACGACCTTGTCGCCATCCTTGATCTTGAGGATCTTGTCGGCGCCCTTCTCATCCAACAATTCCGCGTCGGTCTGCTCGTCGTTCCAGACGTAGGTGTAGCCGCGCCAATACTGGTCGCCGTACTCCTGGGTGCCAGGGAACTGCTGGAAGTGCATGAACCGGGTTTCGAGGCGTTTGCGGCTCTTGGGATTGC
>JAYSSW010000530.1:0-1732 GCA_043720335.1 Planctomycetia bacterium | reverse complement strand
CAACACCCCGGCGGCCGAGGCGATTTCGCTCGCTGTTTCGCCTTTCATCCGCAGGGCGACGAGAAATCCCGCCGCTTCCGCCTCGCCGATTTCGCCCGTCATCATGGCGTCGATCACCAAGCGCATCTGCTCGGCCGTCAGCTCGCGGCGTGCCAGCAGATCGTGCAAAATGCCTGGGAAATTCGCGAGAATGGACACGTCGTGGCTTCCGTCCTGCCTGGGCGAAATGAAGTGAAAATCGAGTTCTCTCCAAGGGTGATGATACTCGATCTGCGGCTCAAGGGCAAAATTCCTCTTTTTTTGTGTACGGGCGTCTAATATACTGAGGTACAGAATGAATGGATGTCGATTACCTGACATCTCAGCGACCATCCCTTTTCTCCAACACGGGAGGCGGATCCGATGACGGATTACAGCCAACTGACCGACCGCCAGCGGGACATCTACGAGTTCATCCGCCTGAAAATCGAGAGCCGGGGCTACGGCCCCACGGTTCGCGAGATCGGCCTGCAATTCGAGATCAAGTCGCCCAACGGCGTCATGTGCCATCTGAAAGCGCTGGAAAAGAAGGGGCTGATCCTTCGTGAAGGCCACTCCGCCCGGGCGATCCAGCTGGTGAACCATCGCCCCCCCGCCGCTGGCCTGCCGTTCCTGGGCAAAGTCGCCGCCGGCTCGCCCTTGCAGGCGATCGACCAGGCGGAACGGCTGGAGTTCGACTCCCTGTTCGGCGGCCCCAACCGCTTCATCCTCCAGGTCCAGGGGACGTCGATGATCAACGACAACATCCAGGAGGGGGACTACGTCGTCATCCAGGAGCAGAAGGACGCCAGCAACGGCGAGCGCGTCGTGGCGATGATCGACAACGATGTGACGCTGAAGCGGTTCTACCGCGAGAAGGACCATATCCGCCTGGAGCCGGAGAACGACACGATGGAGGCGATCATCGTGGACGACACGCAGCAAGCGCAGATTCTCGGCGTGCTGGTCGGCGTGCTGCGCAAGTGCTGAATGGCGGCAGCGGCGGCTTGAAAAAGACTTCCCTGTTCGTGCCCGCAGGAACAAGGCGACGATGCAACACTCGTCGAATCGCTGTCTCTTTCCAGCGGGCGCCAAACGGGAGAGGTTTCACACGCTCCATGCCGGATGCGGTTGGCTCTGCGTATCCTTCTCGTCCAGCGCAGCCACAAGACGCAAGTTGGCGTCCTGGTTCGTTGCTTTCGCGTTGTCGCGCTGCGGAGTCTGTGTGGGATGTTCAACCAGGTGGAGCAGTTGCTGCATCCACGAGCTGACCGAAACCGCCGACCAGTCGCCGACCACGTCCATGCCGAGCAGCGGGTTGCCGGACGCGCGCTGGAAGAAATTCAAGATCGTCTGCACTTCGTCGAGCCGCAGATGCCCGGAGTCCCAGTTCACCGTCGCTTCCGCTTCCGTCATCACGTCCTTGTCGAGCGAGACGTAGAGAGGCCAGCGCTGGAGGTCTTCCAAATAGGGCCAACACAATTGCTCAAGGCGATCCGCCGTCAGTCGTCCACCCGACGCAGGCAGCAGCGGTTCGTGGGGCAGGTTGCGCCAGAATCCGGTTCGATAGGTTCGGCACGCGGGATGGACCACGAATTTGCCGTTCCGCACGGCATCCACCGGCGCGAGCCAGCGAAAGGCGTTGTCGAAATCGAGGTCGCCACCCAGGTGGTAGATGCGCTTGACCTGGGGCAGCATCGCTGCATGGTTCAGC
>JAYSSW010000529.1:0-3884 GCA_043720335.1 Planctomycetia bacterium | reverse complement strand
GGTGCGGGGAAACGACAAAGCCCCAGGAACCGGCGGGGGTTTCCTGGGGCGTGCAACGAGTCGTGGAAGCGGGAATTCACCGGGAATCGGTCAATTTTCCTTCAACTTCCTCGGCAGCGCGACGACCGACTCGCCGCTGCCGGTGTGGCCGGCGGCGTTGCGGACGCGGGCGACCAGGACGTGCGTGCCGGGGCTGAGCGGGTCGGTCTCGAAGCGGAACGTCTCGGCCTTGCTGTCGAACAATCCATCGACGGGGAAGAGGGGGAGCCAGCGTTTGCCATCGACGGCGATCGACGCTTCGGTGAGCCGCGCGAAGCCGTCGGTGGCGACGACTTCGACGACCACGCGGCCTTCCTTGGTGCCCTTGACGCTAACCTCGACCTGGGGCGGCAGGTTCGTGATCGTCACCGGCCCGCTGACGCGCGTCGCGGTCAGCGCCTCCTCCGGCGGGTTGTCGCGGCGGTCGCTGGCGGTCACCTTGATCTGGTAGACGCCCGACGGCACGCCGGTCGTGTCCCAGTCGAAGTCCTTCTTCTCCAGGTTCTCCTCCAGCAGCACCCAGTCGTGCCAGCCTTCCTTGCGGAAGTGGAGGTTGTAGGTCAGTTCGTCGTCGTTGGGATCGGTGGCGGTCCATTTGAGCTTGAGCTTCTTCGGGCTGTCGACGCTCGCGGTGTCGGTGTCTGGCACGTCGAGGCTGGCGATCTCCGGCGCCTGGTTGATCGTCTGGTAGCGCAGCGCGAACTGCCGAAACTCCGGCGACGACGCGCCGGCGTTTGACGATAGCGTGGCGCGGAACTGGAAATAGCGGGCGGCGGGGGTCTTCGCTTGGGCCTTGGCGCCGTCGTCCTGCTCGTCGGACCAGGCGCTCCAGGTGTCGTCCGGGTCGGCGACGTTGCCGCTGCGGCAGGCGACGGTGACGCGGCCGTTGGCGGCGGGCTTGCCCTTGGCCGCGTCGTAGTCGGTGCGCCAGGTCAACGCGCCCCAACGCGACTGCATCTTGGCGTCGAAGACCTCCGAGGTGATCGTTCCCTTGTCGGCGAGCTGCGGGCCGAGTTCGTAGAGCTTGCCCGGATCGCCGGCGCCGAGGAAGTAGACCTGCGTGCCGGGCAGGTTGGCGAAGCAGTGGATCAGGCCCGATTCGAGGCGGACGAGTTCGGTGCGTTCCTTGGTGGCTTCGTCAAGCTCGAAGAGCTGGCCCTGCATGCCGGTGGCGACGAGGAGCTTGCCGCTGGCCTGGCGAGCGAGGCGGAGGATCATGGTTTTGTCGCGGAAGATCTCGCGGACGCCGCCGTCGTGGGCGATGCGGTAGATGGCGTTCTCGCCGCTGCCGGTGACGGCCGGGCCATCGCCGCTTTTGCCCGTCGCGCCGCCCTTGCGAGCGATGGGGGAACTGGTGCCGGCGTAGACCGCTTCCGGCGTGACGAGCAGCGCCCGGACTTCGGGCTGGCTGGCCTGGTAGAGAACGAACGCCTTGCCGAGCGGGTCGATGCGGTAGACGAGGCCGCCTTTGTCGGTGCCGGCGTAGAGGTTGCCGGCCGCGTCCAGCGCGAGGCAGAGGATGTGTTCCTGCTTGCTGGCGTAGAACACTTCGGCCTTCGCGCCGGCCTTGATGCGGTAGATCTTCCCCTTCGGCCCGGTCGCGGCGTACAGCGTCTTCGATTCGGCGTGGTACGCCAAACTCCAGACGTAAGAGTCCAGCCCCTCGGCCACCGTCTCGACCTGTCCCTGCGGCGACACGCGCAAAATCTTCCCGCTCGGTCCGGTCCCCGCGTAGACCACATCGTCGGGCATCGTCACGAGCGAGAAGATCTGGCTGTCCTTGTCGGCGTGGACCACCTTCGCGGGCTGGCCGGGTTCGATCTTGTAGAGCTTGCCTTCGTCGCCTGTGGCCGCGTAGAGCCGATTCTTGCGGTCGAACGCGAGATCCCAGACGTGGGCGGCGTCGAGCTTGTCTCGTGCTTCGAGCTTGCGTGAAAGCCGAACGATTCCGTCGCTGCTGACGACGACCCCCTGGAACTTGGCTTTGTCGAAATGCGCAGGGGTCGACTGCTGCCACAGCTTGACCTTGCCGGCGTCGGTCGGCGTCGCCGCCAGCACGAGCAGCAGGGCGCCCAGCCAGATCGGGAGGAATCGCATGGGGGATCCTTTGCGGGGAAGGGGTTGAGGTTGAGGGGACATCCAACCGCAGGGTTCAGCATCTCTTGGAAAGCCCAGGGACAGCCGTCCCTGGGTATGCAAATCCCCAGGGACGCCGTCCCTGGGCTTTCGACGGTTTTCATGCTTCCGACGTGGGACAACCCCTTCTATCGTAGCCGTTCATCGCAGCGCGAGCAATCGACGCGGACGGCGGAAAAGTCGGCCCAGCCTGCCAGGGAGGACGTGGTCCGGTTGGGTCGTGCGGGTCGTGACGGCAATGCGGGCGGTTTTCGCTTCCGCAGCTTCCGCCTGTGCTGTTCGTCATCGGACGAGTTGTCCGAAAAAGGGAAGGACACCGTATGATCGAATCTTACGCGCGGGCCAGGATGGCCGGCGGAGGGTGACAGGATGCACGCACGATGGACCGGTCTGGGGCTGGCGCTGACGCTGTTCGCAACGAACGCCGGCGCGGATGAGATCGTGTGGCGTTCCGCACTTCCCGACGACGCGGAAGCGCGCAAGGTGTCGCTCGGCCGCCCGCAGCCGCTGCAAGCGGTCGCCGACGCGCCAGCGCGTGAAGCGGCTGCTGCCCCCGCGCCGATCCCGCAGGCGAGCTACCGCGTCGCGCCCTGGCTGGTGCGCGCCCAGGCCCCCGACAGTCCGCCTCCGCCTCCGCCGTTCCCCGGCGCGGGGGGCGGGCCGGTCTCCGGCGGCGGCCCGATCTCCGGCGGGCCTGACCCGTACAGTTGCGCCCCGGTCAACAACGACGCCGACCTGGGCGGCTTCTGGTCGAAGTGCAACGACAAGCTCAAACGCTGCTGGGGCGACACCACCACCGCCGTGGGCGGCGTCTTCACCGCGCAGAACGGGCGCAACCCCTTCCAGAGCGACGTGAAGTGCTTCCACTTCATCTCGCCGGTCAGCAACCCGTTCTACTTCGAGGATCCACGCGCCCTCACCGAACTGCGCCCCGTTTTCATCTGGCAGGCGACGCCCGACAGCAACACCGTCTTCGCGGCAGGCAACAACTACCTGTTCCACCTCCAGGGCCGGCTCGCGGTCACCGATTGGATGACCATCGTCATCCACAAGCTCGGCTTCACGAACATGGGCGCCAAGGGAACCGACCCGACCATCCAGTCGGCGTCCGGCTTCTCCGACTTCCACTTCGGCCCCAAGTTCACCTTCTACAAGAGCGAGGCGACCGGCACCGTCATGGCCGCCGGCGGAATCTTCGAGCTTCCCGTCGGCTCGGGCAACGCCCTCCAGGGCACCGGCAACCTCTCCATCACCCCCTACTTCAGCATCGCCCAGAGCTTCTGGCGCTCCGAGTACGGCACCTTCAACTTCCTCAACACCACCGGCTACGAGTTCAGCATCGACAGCGCCCGCACCGACGCATTCTTCTCCAGCTTCCACTTCGACTACGACATCGCCAACGCCCACGTCTTCTACCCGCTCATCGAACTCAACTGGTGGCATTACACCATGAACGGCAGCGCCCGCAACCTCGACTTCGACGGCAGCAACCTCTTCAACATGGGCTCCAACGGCCCCGCCGGCCTCGACGAACTCACCATCGCGCTGGGCGGCCGCTACAAGATGTCCGAGGCGATCCAGTTCGGCGTCACCGCCGAAACCGCGCTGCTGCGCGGCAGCCGCCACCTCGACAACTTCCGCCTGACGCTCGACATGATCTTCCGGTACTAGCGTTCAGCCGCTCGCCTACGGCGAGCGCGGACACGATA
>JAYSSW010000528.1:0-3885 GCA_043720335.1 Planctomycetia bacterium | reverse complement strand
CCGATCCTCCCCGCGAGGCAGGTCGCCAGCCTGGTTGATCGTGACGGGGTCTTCTGGCCGCTCGGTGCGTTCCTTCAGCGCTGGCTGACGGGGCGACTGGTGGGCGACGAGATCGAAGCCGAGCTGCTGGCGCAGGCGGACCGCTTCCGCGATCTCGTCGGCCATCCGCCCACCGTCGTCAACACGCACCAGCATGTCGGCTTGTTCTCCCCCGTCGGCGAAAGGCTGCTGCGCGTGCTGGCACGGCATGGACAGCGCCCCTACGTTCGCCGGGTGCGCGAGCCGTGGAAAATGCTGTGGCACATCCGCGGCGCGAGGCTGAAACGCACGGTGCTGAACGTGCTGGGGACGAAGTTGAGCGCGAAGCAGGAGGCCGAGGGCTTCCCGGGCAACGACGTGTTCGCGGGCCTGACCGATCCGAAGTGGGTGCGCGACCCGCAGTTCTTCGCGAACTGGCTGTCGAAGGCGCCGGGCCGCGTCGTGGAGCTGATGTGCCATCCGGGGCATGCGGATCCGACGCTGGTCGGCCGCGACTGCGAGGAGGGGGACGGCCTGATGCAGCGGCGCGTCGATGAGCAGCGTCTGCTGGAGCATCCCGATTTCCTGCGCGCGGTGCGCGACGCCGACTTCACGCTGGCGTCGCCGTCGCAGCTCCCTTCGCGGAGGAGCGCCCTTGTCTGCGCTGCGTAGAAGTCTGCAAGCGCTGGCGGCGCTGCCGCTCGGCTGGCGGATCGTGCTGACCCTGTGGGGCGTGTTCCTGGTGGGCATGACGGCGCGCAGCTTCCTTGAGCCAGGGCGCCATTCGGTTTATCCGATCTTCGCCAAGGCGGGCGCGAGCTGGGTCGAGGGACAGCTCCTCTACGAGCCGTTCCAGGCGAAGGGGGAGCCTGACCAGTTCCGCTACTCGCCAATCGTCGCGGCGTGCTTCACGCCGTTGAGCCTGCTTCCCAATGGTCTCGCCGCGGTGCTGTGGCGTTTCCTGAACCTGGCGGTGTTCCTCGGCGGCGCGTGGTGCTACGTCCGCGACGTGCTGCCGGAGCGCGGTTCGGTGACGGCCGACAACGGTTCGCTGATCGGCTTCCTGCTGCTGCCTTGGGGCCTGTCGAGCCTGAACAACGGCCAAGCGAACCCGCTCGTGATCGGGGCGCTGCTCTTCGCCGTCGTCGCGTCGTCGCACCAGCGCTGGAACCGTGCGGCGGCCTGGCTGGCGCTCGCCGCGCTGTTCAAGATCTACCCGCTGGCGGTCGCCCTTCTGCTGCTGCTCCTCTATCCGAAGCAGCTCGCGGGCCGGTTGCTGTTGTTCCTCGGCGTCGGGCTGCTGCTGCCGTTCGCGCTTCAGCATCCGCACTACGTCGCCGACCAGTACCAGGAATGGTTCGACGTCCTCAGCGCCGACAGCCGGCACGCAGGCGAGTTGAACCGCTGCTACCGCGACTTCCACCTGCTGCTGCGCTGCGTGCAGGTCGACCTGCCGCAGACGGCGTACTTCGCGATGCAGCTCGCCGTCGCGGGGGCGATCGCGCTGATCGTGGGGCTGGGCAAGCGGCGCGGCTGGGCGAAGGACGAGCTGCTGCACACGCTGCTGAACCTGGGCTGCTGCTGGATGATCCTGTTCGGGCCGGCGACGGAGAACGCCACCTACACGCTGCTGGCGCCCTGCTACGCCTTCGCGGTGTGGGAGGCGAGGCAGCCGGGTCGATCGGCATGGACACGCGCGGTTTTCTTGAGTATTTTCACGCTGCTGGTCGTGAACGTCGTGGTGACGGCCCTGCCCGATGGCCGCTTCTACGTCTTCTGGACGAACGCGCTGTGCGCGTTGCTGCTGTTCGTCGAGCGCCTGCTCTCGTTGAAGAGGCGGCCGGAACGGAATCCGGCCGGGCCGGCGCCGCGCGATCCCCAACCGCCCCTGTGCCTTCCCCGTTCCGCCCCGGCGAACGAGGCGAGCACGGCGGTCCCCTGAGAGGTCCTTTCAGGGAACGGAGTCCCTGATGACGGAACCGAGACCGCTGGTCAGCATCGTGTGTCCCGCCTTCCAGGAGGAGGAGGTCCTGCCGCTGTTCCACGCCGAATTGTCGGACGTGCTGCGCGGGCTGGACCGGGACTTCCGCTTCGAGATCCTCTTCGTCGACGACGGCTCGCGCGACCGCACGCTGGACGTGCTGCGCGAGTTGTCAGCGCGCGACCCGCGCGTGCGCTACCTGTCGCTGAGCCGCAACTTCGGCCACCAGGCGGCGCTGACCGCCGGGCTGGAGCACGCGACCGGCGACGCCGTCGTGTCGCTCGACGCCGACCTGCAGCATCCGCCGCGCGTCGTGCCGCTGCTGCTGGAGAAGTGGCGCGAGGGGTTCGAGGTGGTCATCACCGTGCGGGCCGACGACCAGCGCTTGAGCTTCTTCAAGCGGGCCACGTCGAAGCTCTTCTACCAGCTCATGGGCTGGCTCAGCGAAACCGAGATCCGCCTGTCCGCCTCCGACTTCCGGCTGCTTTCCCGCAAGGCGGTGCAGGCGCTGCTGAAGATGCGCGAGCAGCACCGCTTCGTGCGCGGCATGGTGCAGTGGCTCGGCTTCCCCGCCGCCGAGATCGCGTTCCAGCCCGACGAGCGCCGGGCGGGGCGCAGCAAGTACACCTTCCGCCGCATGCTTCGGCTCGCGGGGGACGGGCTGTTCTCGTTCACGCAGGTGCCGCTGCGCATCCCGGCCTACCTCGGCCTGGCGGCACTGATGTTGGCTGCGGGGCATCTCGCCTGGAGCCTCGTCCAAGGCCTGCTCGGCGCCGACGGCGCGACGCTCCGCTGGCACTACCTCCTCTTCACGCTCGACCTGCTCGGCGGCTGCATCCTGTGCGCTCTCGGCTTCCTCGGCGAGTACGTCGGCCGCATCTACGACCAGGTGAAGCAGCGCCCGCTGTACCTGCTGAAGGAGGACTCGCAGCAAGTCGCTGCGGCGAAGGCCGAGAAGCCGCGCCGCGAGGCGGCGTGAAGGGTCTTGCCGTGGGGCACGATTCCATCGTGCCAGCATCGCGACCTACGCCGGGCAGGAGCCAAAGCCCCGTCGCGGCGGTGCGAATCCTTCCATGATCGTGGTCGGCCGTAGCGTGAAAATGCCGGCACGATGGAATCGTGCCCCACGGTGTCACTTGGCGTTGTTCCTTCCGCGGCGTGCTGCTATAGCCCATCGACGATCTTTTTCCTTGATGGGACGCCGCCATGCCTTCGTTCGCGACACGGCCTTTGACCACGCTGGAGCGCTGGATGCTCGGCCTGTTCGTGGTCGTCGTCGTCGCGTTCGGCTGCCTCGTCGAACTTCGCTCCGCTTTCCTGTCGCGGCGCATGGGCGACCTCGGCTGCTTCCTGCGCGGCGGCTGGGCCGTCTCCAGCGGCAGCAACCTCTACGACGTGATCGACGACAACAAGTGGCACTACAACTACCCGCCTCTCTACGCCATCCTCATCGCGCCCCTCGCCGACCCGCCACGCGACCACGACACCACCGGCTACGTCCCGTACGCGGCATCGGTCGCCATCGTCTACGTCGTGAGCCTGCTGTGCCTGGCGCTGGCGGCGCATTGGCTCGCCTCGGCGCTGGAGGAATCGAACCCGGCGTGGCGCGAGCAGCCCAAATTCTGCCGGCGCTGGTGGGCGCTGCGGCTCTGGCCCGTCCTCGTCTGCCTGCCGCCTGTGGGGCACACGCTGATGCGCGGGCAGGTCAACTTGCAGGTGCTGGCGATCCTATGCGCGACGATGGCGTGCTGGCTGCGTTCGCAGAACGTGCGGGCCGGCGCACTGCTCGCCCTCGCCATCTGCATCAAGGTGATCCCCGTCTATCTGCTCGTCTATCCCTTGTGGAAGCGCGACGTTCGCACGCTGGTCGGCTGCACGCTCGGCCT
>JAYSSW010000527.1:0-1733 GCA_043720335.1 Planctomycetia bacterium | reverse complement strand
GGCATTCTGGTGCATATCATTCGCAACCAGGACAGAGATCCGTACCTGCGTCACGCAGCCGTTGAAGCGCTGTCACGAATCGTCGATACCGAAAATCTCGATGTCGTCGCGAAGGAGCCGAACCGCTTTGGCGATCCGCGTAAGCTCGGCCCCCTCGAACAAATCGCTCTTCGCCGAGCACTTGTGCTGGTGCTGCGCAAGCGGGAGCACAGCGGCGTCGCGAACCTGCTCGACGACGCCGACGAGTCGGTGGCAACCGAAGCCGCGCGGGCGATCAACGACCTGCCGCTGCGGGGCGGCATGCCGGCGCTGGCGGCGCTTGCGCAGCCACTCGCTGCCCGCACGATCCAGCCGAGCGAAGCCCTGTGGCGCCGGGTCATCAACGCCAACTTCCGGCTCGGCGGAGCGAAGCACGCCAAGGCCCTCGTCGACGTGCTGTCGAACAAGCAGATTCCCGAAACGATGCGGCTTGAGGCCCTCGCCTGCCTCGTCGAATGGCACGCCCCCGGCCCGCGCGACCGCGTCATCGGCCATTGGCGGCCCATCGCCAAACGCGACGCCGACTTCGTCCCGCGCCTCTTCGAGGAACACCTTGCGGCGATCCTGGGCAACAGCACAGGGAAGTTGCAGACCGAGCTGGCCCGCGCCGTCGGCTCGCTCAAGCTGAAGACCGACGACGCCACCTTCGTCGGCTGGGTCCGCGACAAGCAGAAGTCGGCCGAGCTGCGCATCGAAGCGTTGAATCTCCTATCGCTGCGCAAGAACAAGGAGCTGGCGACGCTCGTTGACGAATCGCTGCAAGGCGATCAGCCGCGCCTGCGCGCCGCCGCCCGCGCGATGCTGGTGGCGCTGGAACCGAAGAAGGCGCTGGCGTCGCTGCAAAACGCGCTGAAGGACGGCACGACGCTGGAGAAGCAGCAGGCGCTACGGACGCTGGCGAAGCTCGACCAGCCCGCCGCCCATGAATCGCTGGCCGAGCATCTCGACCGATTGAAGTCGGGCACGCTCGACGGCGCGTTGCAGCTCGACGCGCTGCAAGCCGCCCAGTCGCGCGGCGAGGATCGCTTCAAGAAGCAGGTGGCCGCCTACGAGCAGTCGCTGAAGAAGGACGACCCGCTGGCGAAGCACCGCGTGTCGCTGCAAGGGGGCGACGCCGAGCGAGGCCGGCAGCTGTTCGTGTCGCACCCGACGGCCCAGTGCATCCGCTGCCACAAGGTCGCCGGCCAGGGGGGCGACGCCGGCCCGAACCTGTCGGAGTGGGCGCCGAAGGCGAAGGGGGACCGCGTCCACTTCCTGGAGTCACTGATCCAGCCGAGCAGGAAGATCACGCCCGGCTACGCCGCCGCCGTGGTGGTGCTGAACAACGGCCAGATCCTGACCGGCACGATCCGCAGCGAGGACGACACGAAATTGACGCTCGCGTTGCAGCCCGGCGTCCCCGACCGCGTCATCTTGAAGAAGGACATCGACTCGCGCATCAGCAGCCCGTCGCCGATGCCGGAGATGGCCCCGCTGCTGCGCCCGGAGGAGATCCGCGATCTGGTGGAGTATCTGGCGACGTTGAAGTAGGCTCGAATCGCCGCCGAGCAGCGCGTCGTTTAGCCGCGACGCGAAGCGGAGCGCGGGCGCCGCGCGGCGGTTCGATTGAATGGCGTCGCGTGGCGCGCGGTCGCCACGCGAGGACGCAACCAAACACCATCGCGCGGCGCCCGCGCTCCGCTGCGCGTCGCGGC
>JAYSSW010000526.1:0-1733 GCA_043720335.1 Planctomycetia bacterium | reverse complement strand
GTGAACCCGGGTCGTTGCATGCCCACCAATAGATAGGGTGGTCTACGGCGAACGCGTCTACGGAACCATCCGCCAAGCAATCTTGAATGCGTCGTTGGTCATTGTAAGGCAGCAGATTTCCCAACTGGACTAGCCCACCGGCTTCGTGTCGGTTAGCGCGCCATCTTACGCCGGCCCCTTCCAATGTCGCGAACGCCGCGGGGTCATTGATACACCCGAGGACCCGCCCCTCCAGACTATCGATACTTTGAACAGAGGTATCGTTCGTCCGGCGGGCCAGCACATATGGCAGGTAGGTGTACGTTTCGGAAAACGCCACGCGGTCATAGCCTTGGTCTGGTGGAAGTGCACTCCACCAGACGTGCGCGGGGGACTCGTCAGCGCGGCCTCCTAGCTCTATGGCTTCGCTACACAAACTCCACGGTGTTTCAACGAAGGCACAATCAACGCCGAGCCAGTCCGCAAACGCGCGCGCGTAGTCGACGTCGAGTCCAGTGAGCTCGCCGCCGCCGAGCGGGCGGAATGACAAACCTTGGAACTGTGACTCGATGGCGATGCGGAGCACGCCCGTGCTCACAACCTCGTCCAGCAGATCCAGTGCCGCCGGGCTTGAGGTCACGTGGCTTCGCAGCCGAGTCATAACCTCGTCGGCTTCGCGGAGCACGCCGTGGGTTTGTATGAAGCCTTCCAGCAAATTTTCCGCTTCAAGCGCTTTGCCCGCCCCGCGCGCCGCCGCGGCTTTGCCGCTGGCGAGCGCTTCACCGATAACGGAGCCATTTGACGTGGCGTCGGCTAGGTCGACGGCGACGGCGGTGAGGTCGTTGACCTGTTGGTCCAGCTTCCCGGAAACCTTTTCGACCACGTCGTCAAGCTGGCGAATGATTCGCTCTTGTGACTCTTCAATAAGATTGGTTAATCTGGAGAAGTCGAGAGCCGCGCTGGTCTCGCGTACCGCTTTCATCGATTCGGTAGCCAACTGCTTCACTTCGAGTGCGACGACTGCAAATCCACCTGCCGCGTCTCCGGCGTGTACGGCCTGGATCTGTGCGTTCAACGCGAGGATATGCGTCGTTTTCGAGACCCGAGCGATCTGATCCAGCACAACGCTTGCATGCAAGGTCGTCGTCGTGACCTCAGATTCGATGCTCTTGAGAGTTGTGCGAACGCTATCGACAATATCGGTCAGTTGTTGCGTGATGTTGGATTGAACCAAGAGCGCGGTAGATCGCGCGTCGCCTGCCCGGTCCGCAGTTCTCTTAACCGCGCCGCTCAGCAGACCGATCCGTTCGTCGATCTGTGCCAACGCATCGGTCTGGAATAGCGACGCAGCCATCGCGTGTCGAGAGAGAATCGCCGCGCGTTCTATGCCTTCGTCGACACTCGCCAGCTGCGTTACCGCCGTGTCGTTCGGGGGAGCAGTCGGCATGGTGTCCTCGATCGGGATCTCCCGCTGGCCAGCGGACACCGGGCTTGCGTTACACCAACATCGGTATGCCGGACATCAACTTGAGTGTCCGCTTGCGCCGCCGGGTCGGGTCGGTTCCCCGATAACGGGCCGTTCGCGGCGAGAAACGCAGTCTCATCCACCCCGAGTGCCGGGACCCCGTCGAGCCGGTGCGGGTCGTCTACCAGGGGCCGGCCGTACTCGCGGACGGCGGCCATCGCGGTCGCCCAACTCACCCCGAAGTCACGCGCGACCTGAGCAACCGAGTGGCTGTCCTCACCGACCCGGC
>JAYSSW010000525.1:0-17938 GCA_043720335.1 Planctomycetia bacterium | reverse complement strand
GTGGGGGTCTTCGGATTGCAGATTGCGGATCTCCGATCGCAGATTGAAATCCCCCAAGCCCCACCATGAGCAACGCGATTGGTGGGGGTCTTCGGATTGCAGATTGCGGATCTCCGATCGCAGATTGAAATCCCCCAAGCCCCACCATGAGCAACGCGATTGGTGGGGGTCGAAGCAAGCGCGGACCCCGCCGCCTATCGGCAGCGGGCTTGAAGAAGTGTGACCCCATGAAGATCGCCTACATCACCGCGGGGGCCGCCGGCATGTTCTGCGGCAGCTGCATGCGCGACAACACCCTCGTCGCCGAGCTGGTCCGCCAGGGGCACGACGCGCTGCTCATCCCGACCTACACGCCGATCCGCACCGACGAGGACGACGTCAGCCAGAAGCGCGTCTTCTTCGGCGGCATCAACGTCTACTTGCAGCAAAAACTCTCGTTCTTCCGCCGCACCCCCTGGCTGCTCGACAAACTGCTCGACTTCCCCAGCCTGCTCCGCTGGGTGTCGCGCTACGCCGTCAAGACGCAGGCCGACGAGCTTGGCGAACTGGTCCTGTCGATGCTGCGCGGCGAGGACGGCAACCAGCGCAAGGAGGTCGAGAAGCTCGCCGCCTGGCTGAAGCACGACCTCAAGCCCGACATCATCAACCTCACCAACGTGCTGTTGTCGGGCATGGTCCCGCGCCTGCGCTCGGCGCTGCCGGGCACGCCGATCCTCGGCTCGCTGCAAGGCGACGACATCTTCCTCGAAGCGCTGCCGGCGAAGCATCGCGAGGAGGCGATCGCGCTGCTGAAGAAGAACTGCGAGCAGCTCGACGGGTTCATCGCGACGAGCCGCTACTACGCCGACTTCATGGCGGAGTATTTGTCGATCCCGCGAGGCAAGATCGACGTGGTGCTGCCGGGCTTGAACTTGAAAGGCCACCATCCCGCCCCCGCCGCGCCGCCGGATCGGCCGTACACGGTCGGCTACTTCGCCCGCATCTGCCCGGAGAAGGGCTTTCATATTCTCGTCGAAGCGTTCATCGAACTGCGGCGGCGAACAGCGATGACGGCGAAGCTCAAGGTGTCGGGCTGGCTCGGCGAGAACAACCGGCCCTACTTCGACGCGCTGAAGGAACGCTTGCGCGGCGCCGGCCTGCTCGCCGACTTCGAGCACGTCGAATCGCCCGACCACGCGGGGAAGGTGCGCTTCCTGCATTCGATCGACGTGCTGTCGGTGCCTACGGTCTACCGCGAGCCGAAGGGGCTGTACGTGCTGGAGGCGTGGGCCAACGGCGTGCCGGTCGTGCAGCCGCGCCACGGCTCGTTCCCGGAGCTGATCGAGGCGACCAGCGGCGGCCTGCTGGTGCATCCCGAAGACCCGGCCGACCTGGCCGACAAGCTGCTGCGCCTGATGCAGCGCAGCGATGAAAGGCGCCGCCACGCCGAGCAGGGCCGCGACGCCGTCTGGCGGCGCTTCGACGCCGCGACGATGGCGCGCAACACCGTCGACGTGTACCGGAAGTTCGTGGCGACTTGAATAGGTCGTGCAAGCCCCACCATGAGCAACGCGATTGGTGGGGGTCGAAACCCCCAGGAATCGCTGCGCTCATCCTGGGGCTTGGGAATCCTCCTCCTTCATGAAGATCATCCCATGTTCAAAACCACGCGACGCGTCGAGTTCTGCGACACCGACATGGCCGGCATCGTCCATTTCTCGAACTTCTTCCGCTTCATGGAAGCCGCCGAGACCGAGTTCCTGCGCGCGCGCGGCCTGTCGGTGAAGATGGACTGGGAGGGCCAGACCATCGGCTTCCCGCGCGTGTCGGCCAGCTGCGACTACGCCTCGCCCGCCCGTTTCGAGGACGTGCTTGACGTGGCCGTATCGCTCGACCGGCTGGGGACCAAGTCGGTGACGTACGCCTTCACGTTCTCGCGCGGCGGCGCGCTCATCGCCCAAGGCAAGGTCACGTCGGTCTGCTGCCAGGTCGGCGCCGACCAGGCGTTCGAGGCGATCGCGATCCCGGAGGGATACCGCGCGAAAATTTCCACCCAAGCCCCACCATGAGCAACGCGATTGGTGGGGGCTTCAGATTGCAGATTTCAGAATGAAGATTGCAGATTGAACAGCCCCCAAGCCCCACCATGAGCAACGCGATTGGTGGGGGTCAAAACCCCCAGGAATCGCTGCGCTCATCCTGGGGCTTGGCGCTTCTCTTTTACTCCCTGCGAACATGCCCCACTACCTGCAAGACCTGAACACGCAGCTCGCCGACGGCCTCGCCCGCTGGCCGGCCGAGTTTCGCACGCGCCACGCGGGCTGGTTCGCTCGCCAGCAGAACGCCGACGGCGGCTTCTCCGGGCGCGAGGGCGAATCCGACCTCTACTACACCGGCTTCGCCCTGCGCGGCCTGTCGGTCCTCGATGCCCTCACGCCCGAAATCGGCGAACGGGCGGCGGGCTTCCTGCGCAGCTGCCTGGCGAAGCAGGCGAGTGTTGTTGACTTCTTCTCGCTGCTCTATTCAACCCTGCTGATCCAGGCGTCGGGCGGCCCCGACGTGTTCGCCGCCGCCCCCGCCGACTGGCCCGAGCGCGTCGCAGTAACCCTTGCGCATTTCCGCACGCCGGACCACGGCTACAACAAGTCGCCCGGAGCCACGTCGGGTAGTACCTACCACACCTTCCTCGTCGGCCTCTGCTACGAGATCCTGGGCATGCCGATCCCCGGCGCCGACGACGTGCTGAAATTCACCCTGTCGCGCCGGCGCGAGGACGGCGGCTTCGTCGAGGTCGCAGCAATGCGGCGCAGCGGCACCAACCCGACCGCCGCCGGCGTGGGGCTGCTGCACCTGCTGAAAGGCCGCGACCTGCCGACGGAGGACCGCGAGCCAACCATCGCGTACCTGGCCGAGATGCCGTCGGACGAAGGTGGCCTGCGCGCCAACGACCGCATCCCGCTTGCCGACCTGCTGTCGACGTTCACCGGCTGCTGGACGCTGCACCTGCTCGGCGGCCTCGACCGCATCGACATCACGTCGCTGCGTCAATTCGCGCTGGCACTGGAACAGCCCGAAGGCGGCTTCTTCGCCGGCTTCTGGGACGAGCGCAGCGACGTGGAGTATTCCTTCTACGGCCTCGGGCTGCTGGCGCTGATCCCTGGATAGCCCCGGCATGTGGGGCGGCCGGAATCACGCGAAGATCTCCAGCCACGCTTGGCCCGACGTGTCACGCACCACCGCGCAAGGCAGCGGCGTCGCAGCCGACCCGTCGGCGGGGCGGAACGTCGCGGTGTTCGGCTCATGTCGGCCCAACGGCACGCGGAAGCCTTCCAGCAGTTCCGGCGTGATGCTCGCGTCGAGCGCGCTGATTTCGACGCGGTCGCGGTGCTCGCGGAACATCAGCCGCTCGCGCAGCGACAGCTGCCCCAGCAGGTTGCCGGCCCAGGAATCAAGAGTCAGCGGCGCGGCGTTTTCGGGAAGGGGTTGCATGAGATTGAAGGATCGTTCCGAGGCCAACGATGTTTTCGAGACCTACCCACTTTACGATTGCAACGACGCTTCCCGCAAGGGGAGATTGTCGCAATTTCGCGGAAAAAAGGCCGAAACATCGTGATCCTGCACGCAGCCTCGCCGCAGTCCGCCCAGAGTGAAAACGGGGGAAGGGACGAGCTGACCGCAGAGACGCAGAGGAAAAGGCAGAGAAAGACAGGGAGTGGAGGAAAAGTGAATCGCCAAGCCCCAGGATGAGCGAAGCGATTCCTGGGGGTGACTTGTATCG
Source organism: Planctomycetia bacterium (assembly GCA_043720335.1). Lineage (GTDB taxonomy): Bacteria > Planctomycetota > Planctomycetia > Gemmatales > Gemmataceae > JAYSSW01. The sequence continues at coordinate 14,181 of JAYSSW010000525.1, read as the reverse complement.
TGGCTTGACCCCCACCAATCGCGTTGCTCATCCTGGGGCTTGACGACGCGCTTCTTGTCTTCTCTGTCTTTGTCTCTCTGCCTTTTCCTCTGTGTCTCTGCGGTTAGTTGCCCGCCGCCTTCACGATCTCCGCGACGAGGGCGGGGCCGCGGTAGACCAGGCCGGTGTAGACCTGCACCAGCGACGCGCCGGCTTGCAGCTTCTCCACCGCGTCGGCGCCCGAAAGGATGCCGCCCACGCCGATGATCGGCACGGCGCTCCCCAGCTCCGCGTGCAGCTGGCGGATGATCGCCGTCGCCTTGTCGCGCACCGGCTCGCCGCTCAGGCCCCCCGCCTCCTGCGCGATCGGCAGGTCGGCCACGCCGTCGCGCGCGACCGTCGTGTTCGTCGCGATGACGGCGTCGATCTTCGCGAGGGCGAAGATTTTCGCCATCGCTTTCACGTGTTCGGGCAGCAGGTCCGGCGCGATCTTCACCGCCAGCGGCGTCCGCTTCTGGTGCTGCTGCGACAGCCGTTCGCGCTCGGCCATCAACGCGCCGACGAGTGCGCGGACGGCGTCCTCTTGTTGAAGGTCGCGCAGGCCCTTGGTGTTGGGCGACGAGATGTTGACCGCGATGTAGTCGGCGTGGGCGTAGGCGCCGCGCAGGCAGGTGAGGTAGTCGTCGACGGCGCGGTCGTTCGGTGTGTCGAAGTTCTTGCCGATGTTGACGCCGAGGACGCCGCGCCAGGTGCGAGTCGTGATGTTGCGGAGCGTCTGCTCCAGGCCGACGTTGTTGAAGCCCATGCGGTTGATGACGGCCCGGCGGCTGGGGACGCGGAACAGGCGCGGCTTCGGGTTGCCCGGCTGCGGGCGCGGCGTGACGGTGCCTATCTCGACGTGGCCGAACCCCATCGCCCCGAAGGCGTCGATGCAGGTCGCCGCCTTGTCCTGCCCGGCCGCCAGCCCGACGACGTTGGGGAAGTCGATCCCCATGACGCGCACCGGGCGGCCCTCCGCCTTGGGCATGAAAGGCTTCAAAAGCCCCCAGCGAGCCGCGAAGCGCATGCCGTCGAGGGTCAGATGGTGCGCCGTCTCGGCGTCCATGCGGAACAGGATGGAACGAGCCAGCGGATAGAGAACATCGATCATCATCCGGCCATTCTATTGCGAAAAACGAACCACCAACACGGCTCGCGGCACGGCCGAAAAAATTGAACCACGAAGGAACACGAAGAGTCACGAAGGAAAACAAGGGCGTTTCACCCTCCCCCCTTCGTGATTCTTCGTGCTCCTTCGTGGTTGAAAATCTGTCCCCGACCCGATCGGCGACGTCGGACTCGCGGCGGTCAGCGGACCAGGGCGTCGTGGATCCGCTTGGCGACCACGGCGTCCGAGAGGTAGCCCGAGATCCCGTGGCGATTGGACGTCGGATTGTCGACGTCGGTCTTGTTCTCGATCGGCGGCGCGACTCCGAAGTGGCCCGCGTCGAGCGGGTAGAGGGCGACGATGTCGCGCGCGTCCATCGCGTTGAACCACTTCGCCACGCACGTCGGATGCTTGACAGGGGCCAGCGCCGTCCGGATCATCTTCACACCCAAGGGGGCGCCGAGCGTGACGAAGAGCGGCACTTTCCAGCCGAGGTCGTGGCCTTCGCGGCGCAGCAGGCGGTAGGAAACGACCGATCCGAGCGAGTGTCCGACCACCACGGTTTCGACTCCCGGCGTGAAGGCGGCTTTAACCCCGGAGTCGATTTCGTCCTGGAAGCCTGGGCTCGTCAGGTACTGGTAGACGTCGCGCGTCGCCAGCGAGACGGCGGTGCTGCTGGCGCCGGGGACGTAGGTGTCCAGCGCCTTCATCACGTTCCGCACCCACTTCCAGTTCAGGAAGCCTCGCTCCTGGATCGTTTCCCCGGCCAGTTGCTGGACCTGTTCGTCGGAGATGCCGCTTTCCTGCTGGATCTCGAGGAGCATCTGGCGGATGAATTCCGCCTCCGCGTTCGACGCGCCGTCGTCGGCGTCGGCGCCGCGCACGATGACTTTCGCGACCTCGTCGCCGTCCTTGCCGCTGACGAGCTGGGAGAGCGTGTCGCCGTAGTACGGGAAGCGGATGTCCGCTTCGGCGATCGGCAGGTCCAGCCCGTTCTTCCGCAGCCCTTGCGTGAAGGCCTCGACCCATTCGGCCTTGAGGTCGACCGAGTCCAGGTTCTCCTGCGAGCGGCCGTGGACGAGCACCAGTTGACGAGTCATCGCACATTTCCTTCCTGAATGGCCTGGGCGATCTGCCGCACGCCCTCGGCGTCGTACAGCGTCCACAAGGAGTCCGGCGCCACGCGCCGCGCGATGTTTTCCAGCGTCGCCGGCAGGGCGACCTCATGGGCGGTCATCATGGCCCAGCTCTGCGCGAGCATCGGCAGGAACGGAAAAACGGCCGCGCGCGACGACGAGCCGGCCGGCCCGGCGATCATGCCGGCCAGCAGCGCGATGTCGAAAAGGCAGATCCCGAGGTCGTGCTGCATGTACGTCGCCATTTCGCGGATCCGGTCGCGTTTCCCCTGATCGCGGTAGGCGTGCGCCGCGTACAGCGCGAGCGTGGGATCCACTCCCTTGGCCATCTGCATGCGCCGGGCCAGCGTTTCCGCGTCGGGGCCTTCCAGGCGGAACGTCCCCAGCAAGCGCGAACTGGAGGCGACGATCGCGCGAAGACTGCGAAGTTCGGAGGCTTTCGCCTGGAAGTCGCCCCACCGATAGGAGTGTTCGGAAGGTTCGTAGGCGACGTCGACCAGCTGGTCGCCCTCGAACGTCAGCGTGGCGAGAAAGTCCTTGATGGCCGGCAGCAGCGCGCCCCGCCCGTCCTTGAATGTGAGCAGGACGCTCGCGCACGGCGCGCCCCGAAGATCGACGCGGGCAAGGATTCCATCCTCGATCGGGTGGATCGCTGGGCCGCGCGGGGCGTCGAGCGACACCACTTCCGTGCCGCGGATCTTGAACCCGCAGCCCGTCTCGAAATGGCCGGGACCGAACGGCTCGGCGATCCGTTGCGCGGCTTCCGCGAACCGCCGGTTCCGGTCGGTCATCACCATCGCGCGGAGGCGGTCGACGCTATATCGGTTATCCGCCAACGCCACTCTTAGCACTTCGTCAAATATTGCATGCGTCCATTGATCGTCAAAAAATGCATGTTCCAGTTGAAAATGCAGGTGCGACAGCTCGCGGGGGTCGGGCGCGGGGGGGACGGGATCGGGAACCGGCGGCGTGGAAGCCGCGGGCGCCTTGATCGCCGACAGCCAGGCCGTGTCGTCGGACGTGATCCGCGCGTCGGGCACCTGGTTGCGCGGATTGCTCCCCTGGGTGGCTTTGAAGACGCGGCGCGGCAGCTCCCTGGCGAGGAACCTCTTGAGCGGCCGGGGACGCACGACCAGCACGCCGTCCTCGCCGGGCGCCAGCGCCGACGCGATCTTCCCGTCCAGCGCTTCGAGCAGAACCTCGGTGTAGACGGCTTTGAACTTCGACGCGGCGTCGTTGGGGTCGGCGATCTCCAGCGCTGGCTCGCCCAGCAGCGTGGCGAAGAACAGGTCGACCGCCTTCTCCGAGCCGATGTTCTGCGTCGGGTTGGAGAAAATCACGCTCCCCGTGATCCCCTGCGCCGCGATGCCGCTCGCTGCGGTCCGGCAGGCGTCGGACAGGAAGACCACATGGGGCACGACCCCGAAGCGGGCGCGTTCCTCGCTGGCCTTGACATTGACCGCCTCGTTGGCGTTCCTGATCGCGTTGGAGAGGAGCCAGTATTCGCCGTATTGCAGATTCACGCCGTGGCCGGCGAAGTAGATGATCAGCTGGTCCAGGTCGTCCCCCGCCGTCACTTCATCGATCGCGTCGATAATCTGCTGCGCCGTGACTTTCGCGACCTTGTCGGTGATCGTCTTGATGTATTTCGTGTCGATTCCCTGCGCGATCGCCCAGGCTTCCATCCCCTTGACGCCGTCGAGGACGGCCTGCAGCGTCGGCAGCGTGTGGGCCTTGCGAACCCCGATGAGGACTGCGGCGCGTTTCATCGATCGTCTCACGAAGGGTTGCCGAAGCGAGCTTGCTCGATCAACGTGGCGGAACCGTCGGCGGTTCCAAACCGGTCCTATCTGACCCGGCCGGCAATTCGCTGTCAAGAAAGATCCTCGACAATTCAATTGCGATGCCGCAACCGTCCTTCCGCTCGCATCCGTTGCCGATTTCACCTGCCTCAATCGACGAGGATGAATTCGCCCAGTCCATCCACTGACTTCGTCCCGCCTCAAGAAACCAATCAACCACGAAGAATGGAAGGCGAAGCGGCCTTTGTCTTTGCTTCGTGATCCTTCGTGCTCCTTCGTGGTTAACTCTCCTCCCGAACTCAATCGACGAAGACGAACTCGTTGCTGTTGAAGATCGCTCGGCACAGGACCGGCAGGCCGTGCTCGCGCACCACGCGCTGGGCGGCGGCGGTCTCGGCGAGTGTTACTGGGCGGCTGTACGCCAGCTCGTAGGCCCGCGCGACCTGCTGCGCCGCGCCGTCGCCCGCCTCCTTCCTCAGCCGCTCCGCGAAGCGGTCGGCCATGCGCAGCACGAACGTGTTGTTCAACAACGACAGCGCTTGCAGCGGCGTCGTCGTCACCGCGCGGCGCGGCGTCGTCGTCGACGGGTCGGGGCAGTCGAACGTGTCGAGCAGGTTGCTCCGCCCGCCCCGCGCCCAGGTGCGATAAACACTGCGGCGGAACACCTCCGGCGAGTCCACGTCGATGGGCGTGTAGGTGTGCGTCGCGCCGCGGACGGTGATCTTGAAGTCCTGGAAGCCCGGCCCGCCACGCAGCGGGTTGAGCTGGCCGGCGACGGAGAGCATCGCGTCGCGCACCGCCTCGGCTTCGAGCCGCATCGGCGCCTTGCGCCACAGCAGCCGGTTGCCCGTGTCAATTTTAACCGCATGAGGTGCGATGCGGCCCGATTGTTGATAAGTCGCCGACGCCACGATGACGCGGTGCAGGTGCTTCAGGCTCCAGCCATGTTCGACGAGTTCGGCGGCCAGCCAGTCGAGCAGCTCGGGGTGCGACGGGCGGCCGCCGTTGAAGCCGAAGTCGCTGGGGGTGTCGACGAGGCCGACGCCGAAATGGTAGTGCCAAACGCGGTTGGCGATGACGCGGGCGAAGAGCGGGTTCTTCGGGTGGGTCACATATTCGGCCAGCTTGACGCGGCGCTGGGCGTCGGTGGCGTCGTCGGAGAGGCCGAATTCGGCGCTCGGCGACACGAGCGAGGCGACGCCGCCAGCGGTGACTTTCGCCGCCTTCTCGCCGGGGTTGCCCCGCAGCAGCACGTGTGAAGGCTCCGGCGGTCGCGGCGACACGGCGTAGACCATGCGCTTCGTCTGAGCCTGCTTCAGCGCCGCCTCGGACTGCGACCGTTCCGCGTGCAGTGATGAGCGCAGCGCACGTTGATCGGGCGGCAGGCGTTCCGTGATTTCGTCGTCGCCGACGAAGTCGGAGGCGGCGCCGGCGAGGGCGGCGACCTCTTGTGATTGCAGCGGACGGTCGTACAGTTCGGCGCTGCGGATGACGCCGGCGAGCATCTTGCCCGGCGACGCGGGACTGTGCCGCAGGCCGAAGACGACCTGGTGCTTGCCTGCGACGAAAGCGAGCGCCGGCGCCGCCTTGTACGGCTTGCCGTAGGGAACGCCATTCCGATAGCCAGTGATGGTGCCGTCGTCGTGGTACGAGATGGCGACGTGGACGAATTGCTTGTTGGCGTCGGTTTCGGGCGGAGCGGCGAAGTCTTTCGTGCGCTGGAAGCCGTCGCTGCCCGCCATCCACCGCCCCGGCTCGCGCTCGCCGAAGACGATGGCGTCGAAGACGCCGCCGTCGAGCGATTGCAGGCTGATGACTGCGCCGCCGCGCTGGTTGAGATCGTTGAGCTTGACCCAGGCGGCGAAGGTGCGGGCCTTCACGTTGTTGCGGAGCGGCGCCGACAGGGCGTGGCCCGTCTTGCCGCCGACGGCCAGGCCGGCGCGGGTCTGCTCGGCGTCGGCCTTCAGCTCGACGTGCAGGCCGCCGATCTGGTCCTCCAGGCTGCGCGTGAAGTCCCAGCGCGCGATGGGTGCCGTGATCTTCGCCGGCGTTTTCTGCTTGCGTCGCTCGGCGAGAATCGTCGCACGGATCGGCGCTTCGATCGCGTCGAGCTGCTTGGCGATCTCGGCGAGGCGGCGCTGCCGCTCCTCAGCGACTTTGCGTTGTGAATCGTTGGTCGATTCAATCGCTCGTTCGCCGTGGCGGACGCCGGCGAGGGCGGCGGTGAGGCGGTAGTACTCCTCCTGGCGGATCGGGTCGAACTTGTGGTCGTGGCAGCGGGCGCACTGCACGGTCAGGCCGAGGAAGGTTTGGCCGATCGTGCCGGTGACGTCCTCCAGTTCGTCCTGGCGGACCACCGCGCGCATCGGCGCCGACTGCTGGCTTTGGCCGACGCTGTCGTACGCGCCGGCGACGAGGAAGCCGGTCGCCGTGGTCGCGCCGGCGTCGCCGGGCCTGAGGGCGTCGCCGGCGATCTGCAGGCGGCTGAACTCGTCGAAGGGCAGGTCGCGGTTGAAGGCGTCGATGACCCAGTCGCGGTAGGGCCAGGCGGTGCGGCGGATCTCGTCGTGCTCGAAGCCGTGGCTTTCGCCGAAGCGGACGATGTCGAGCCAGTGCCGTCCCCAGCGCTCGCCGTAGGCGGGGCTGGCGAGCATGCGGTCGGCCGCCTTGGCGAGTGACAATCGCCTTGTCACTTCGGTTGCCCCCTCGGCGTGCCAGGCTTTCGCGAACGCTTCCACGTCGTCGGGCGCCGGCGGCAGGCCGGTCAGGTCGAACGCCTGCCGCCGCAGCAGCGTGCGCGGATCGGCCTGCGGTGACGGCGCCAGTCCTTTCGCTTCCAGCTTCGCCAGGATGAAGCGATCGAGCGGTGACTTGCACCAGGCGGCGTCCTTCACGGCGGGCAAAGCGGGCCGAGCGACGGGCTGCAGCACCCACCAGTCGTAGCCGGCCCGGGCGTCGCTCGTGAAGCGGTACGGGTCGATGGCGCCGCCGGCCCACGCCGCCCCGTCGAGGATCCATTTCTTGAACGCGGCTTTCTCGTCGCCCGTGAGCGGCTTCTTGGGCGGCATGCTGCCGTCGCTGACGTGCTCCCACAGCAGGCTCGCGTCGAGCTTGCCCGGCACGACGGCGGGGCCGTGCTTGCCGCCGGCGCGGGCGGACTTCGCCGTCGTCAGGTCGAGCTTCCCCTTGGGCTGCAGGCCCGCGTGGCATTCCAGGCAGCGCCGCGCCAGCAGCGGCGCGATCGTCTTGTCGAAGAAGGCGTCCTGGGCGCGAGTAACGCTGGGGAGCAGCAGGATCAACGGCAGGCAGAAACGTGCAAGCATGGCGGGCACTTCGCGGGAAGGCGGGATGGAATCCGTGACAGTGCCATTGGACCACAACCGCCCGCCGCAAGCAACCCGCGCGAAGGGATCGCGGCGTTTCCCGACGTGTGCGGAGAGCGATGAGCGAAGAGCAAAGCTGCAACGTCGGCTGCGAAGTGGATTATGGCGAGGGTGTCGTCCTGGTTTCGCGGGGGCGATCTCATCAAGCGATGGAGGCGATTTCTTCGAGCGGAACGACGCGCGGGGACGCTTCGCCCTTCGCGATGAACCGGGCCTCGACGGCCTGCTGGCCGCCGCGCTCCAGCGCGAAGGGGACGCCGTGGAAGGAGGTGCCGTCCTTAAGAAGCACCCGCGAGGGCGAAAGGGAGCTGGCGCGCCGGCTCAGCAAGCGGACGATCTCCACGCCGACCTCCTCCGAGGTCATGGGATTGGCCTGCGCGACGGTGAAGAACCGGGGCGGGTAGATGTAGGCCGTCCCGAACGCGAGGCTCATGGGGGCGAACCCACGAGAATTTGCTTGGATTTGCTTGGGATGGTTCGCCATCGCCGCCAGCACCTGCTTGGCGACGGGACTGTTCGGGCTGACCACTTTGAAGACGAATCCGGACAGCCCCGGATCGTCCAGTTTCTCCAGGGAGTCGTGCACCGCGGAATAGGTCGCGGTCGGCCCGACGCGGTCCACCAGTTCCGTCGCCAGGTACAGGAACCAGTACTCCTCGTCGTCCATGCGCGCCCAGAAGGCGGCCTGCACCGGCCAGCCATCCGCCGCGAAGCGTTCGACGAATCTGCGGCCGTCGTCGAGCATGCCTCCTACCAGCGTGCTTTGATCCACGGCAGCACCTCCTTTTCGATGGTCTCGAATAGGTTGATGAAGAAAGGCCCCCTGAATAAACAGGGGGCCTTTCTTGTTGCTCAGCAAACCGACGATTAGCCTTGGCTTTCATAGTGCCAAGCGTATTCGTGGTCGTTCGGGCAAGTCAGTTCGACGAAGGCAGGGTGAACGAACCTCACCATCGTCGGCGATTCGCCACAGTGGATGCACTGCCGATGCGAATGAGTCGCAGGGCAGGAGGGGAATGTGCACCTCGTCATGCCGTCCACAAGGATCTTCTTGTGGGGGCAACAGATGCGTTTTTGGGAATCGATCATCTTTCAAAATTTCCGTCTGGGACAGCATCCACGATTATCCCCACATTTATGGTAAATGCGCCTCCAAAAGTGTTCAAGTCGAGAATCACAATTCTGCATGGCACAGAGCCATCGACCAGCACGAAGGGCAATTTCTTCCCAAGAGCCCAACCGATTCAAGCAGCAACACGGTAGCGAGGGAAGACTCGTCTCACGGATGCGGCACCATGCTGGTGAACGGGTAGACGTACGCCTGGAGCAGCGTCATGGCGCCGACGATGGCGGCGAGGACGATGCTGTGCCAGACGACGGCCTTGAAGATGTCGGCCTCCTTGCCGATCTGGTGTGTGGCGGCGGTGGCGACGCAGATGCTCTGGGCGTCGATCATCTTGCCCATCACGCCGCCGGTGCTGTTGGCGGTGCAGATCAGCACCTGGGCCTGGCCGACGGTGAGGTCGGTGCCGCTGAACGCGCCGGCGTCGTAGATCTGGGTGGCGGTGATCTTCTGCAGGCTGCCGAACAGGGCGTTGCTGCCCGCGTCGGTGCCGGTGAGGAACACGCCCAGCCAGCCCAGGATGGCGGCGAAGAACGGGTAGAGCGGCCCGGTGTACGAGAAGGCGTAGCCGAGCGTGGCGTCCATGCCGGAGTAGCGCGCGATGTAGCTCAGTCCCAGCATGAAGGCGATGGTTGGGATCGGGATCTTCATCTGCTTGACGGTCTGCCCGGTGACGCGGGTGATCTGCGTCGGGGACATGCGCAGCAGCGCCATCGACAAGAGCGCGGAGAACAGCACGGCGGTGCCGGGCGCGGTGAGCCAGGCGAAGTCGAAGAGGGCGTTTTCGGGAGTTTGCTTCTTGCCTGCCTCAACGAGATCCTTGTCGCGCCACACTTGCTGGTGCAGCGTGGGGACGGCGAGCTTGTAGTTGGTGTGCACGCCGGTGGGGCCGATGGCGACCGCGCCGGGGCCGGCGTCCTTCTTGGACCCTTCCGTCTGGCGGACGATGCCGGTGAGCATGAGAAGGACCGACATGATGGCGAACGGCGTCCAGGCGAGGACGACGTTGCCGACCGTGAGCGGCTTGTTCTCGTAGTCGGAAGGCGGCTTCGGGCCGGCCAGCAGCGACGCAGCCTCGGCGGCGTGCGGGTCGTGCGCCACGGCGTCGGCTTCCTTCGCGGTGTCGATGACCGGAGGCGCGGTCGGCTTGTCGAAATGCCATTCCTCCTTCGGCTTCCAGAAGCGCAGGAAGATCGCGGTCAGGACGAGCGAGAAGATGCCGCCGCCGATGTCGGTCATCGGGTAGAGGACGACGCCGGGGAACCAGTCGTGCATCGTGGCGAAGAAGTACTGGAAGACCGCGAACGATCCGCCGGCGACGAACAGGGCCGGCCAGACTTCAAGCGTTTTCTTCCAGCTGCACATGCACTTCACCATCCACAGCGGCACGATGAGCGACAGGATGGGGAGTTGGTGGCCAGCCATCGTGCTGAGCGCGGTGCCGGGAATGTCGGTGACGCCTTCGAGAACCACCAAAGGGGTGCCGAGGCCGCCGAAGGCGACGGGGGAGGTGTTGGCGATGAGGCACAATACCGCTGCGAGGAAGGGGTTGAAGCCGAGGCCGACCATGATGGCGCCGCAGATGGCGACCGGCGTGCCGCCTCCCGCCGCCCCTTCGAGGAAGGCGCCGAACGAGAAGCCGATGAGAATGGCTTGAACACGGGCGTCGCCCGACAGGCCGGCGACGGAGCGGCGGATGATGGTGAACTGGCCGGTCTCGACGGTGATGTTGTAGAGCAGCATGGCGTTGAAGATGGTCCAGCCGACCGGCAGCAGCCCGAAGGCGGCGCCGTAGCCGAACGACATCAGCGTCTTGTCGACCGGCATGCCGAAGACCAGGACCGCGACGAACATCGCCACAATCGCACCGGCGGCGCCGGCTTTGGGAGCGAGCCAGCGGCGCGGCACCAGCAGCCAGAACAGCACCAGCACCGGCAGGGCGGCGAAGAACGTGGACAGGATCCGCGACCAGGGGTCGGGAAGATACCCCTCAAGCGGATTGAGCATCTGCCGGTAAGTTTCCATGAAATCTCACTTGCATCGGGAGAGTGGCGCAGCGAAGTCGCGATTGTAGGCGCTCCCCCGCGCGATGCAAGCACGATTTCACTTTGGGCGAGCGGTTGCCCTCGAACTCTCGAATACCGGCGGTGAGGGCGAAGGGGCGCACCTTGCTTTCTTTTCAGGTGATTTTCGGCTGGCGTTGGCGGCGGCGGTTGTTAAATTGGTTGGTCTACACCAACCCGGCGGGGTCGTGCTGAATTTGCCGTCTGCCTTGTTGCGAGGTGCTGTCATGTCTGTGGTCGTCGGCTGCCCGACTTGTCAAACGAAGCTGAAAGTGCCGGACGGGACGACAGCGAAGGCGTTTCGCTACCCCAAGTGCAAGGGAGTGGTGCCTCTCGCCGCGCCTGCGTCGTCCGCAGCCGCAGCGGCAGCAGCACCTGCACCGAAGCCCGTCGCCGCCCCGAAGCCGGCGACGCCGAAAGCCGCCCCGAAACCGCCGCCGCCCGACGAGGAGGAGTTCGTCGTTGACGACGCCGTCGACGAGGAAGAGGAGGAGTTCGTCGTCGACGAGGCGGCCGACGACGAGAAGCCTCGCAAGGAGCCGGTCTTCGACGAGGACTCGGCCCTGGCGCAGCTGGGGTTCCTGAACATCGACGACCCGTTCGCCCAGGCGGAGGTCGGCAAGAAGCACCGCAAGCTGATCGAGGGCAAGTTCGTCAAGAAGGAGAAGGTCTACTGGGTCGGCCGGCCTTCGCAGCGCGTCGTCGAGAGCAAGGCGGGCGTCAACACGATCGTCGGCGTCGTCTGCATCGTGGTCGGCCTGGGGGTCGCTGCGCTGAGCCTGGTGATCCCCGGCTTCCCGCCCGACGCCCCGCTCCCCAGCTGGCTGCCCAAGGCGATCCTGATCCCGTTCGGGCTGGTCTTCGTCGGCGTCGGCGTGTTCCTGATCCTGCGCCGCAAGTCGATGGGCGGCAGCCTCGACCTCGCCTACGTCGTCACCAGCAAGCACGCCTACATCTGCGACCTCAAAAGCGAGGACGTCCGCATCATCACTCCTGCCAAGATCGACGACCTCGAGGTGAAGGAGTCGAAGATCGAGGACGCCGGCGACCTCGTCCTCTTCCACGAACTCGACGCCTACGGCGCGGGGGCGGGAGGCGGGGTCTCCTTCGGCACCGGCGGCGACGCCTACCAGCAGGCTCAGATCCCCGTGGGCTTCATGAACATCGAGCAGGTTCAACTGGTGAAGACGATGGTCCGCGAAGTCCTGGTCGATCTGCTCGAGGACAAGGCCAAAGCGAAGAAACAGAAGGTCAAAGCGAAGAAGGAACAAGAACGAGACGAGAAACGCAAATCGCGCAGGCCCTGGTGACCTCCTCCTCCTGACGCTCGATGGAGTCTTTTCCCATGCCAATCAAGATCTCGTGCGGCGACTGCTCGGCCAAGCTCGCCGTCAAGGACGAGCTGGCCGGCCGCACCGTCAAGTGCCCCAAGTGCCAGCAAGCCATCAAGGTTCCCGCTCCGGCGTCCGACGGCGACGCCCCCGTGAGCGCCGGCTCCAAGTCCGCCGCCTGGGACAAGCCCGCCGCCAAGCGGCCGCCCGAACCGGCCAAGCCCGCCAAGAAGCCCGCCAAGCCGCGCGACGAGGAGGACGAGGAGGACGAGGAGGACGAGGAGGACGAGGAGGACGACGAGCCGCGCCGCAAGCCCGCCAAACGCGGCGCGATGGCCAACGACGACGACGAGGACGACCGCCCCAAGGGCAAGTCGAAGGCCCCCGCCAAACGCCGCGACGACGACGACGAGGATGAAGACGACGGCGGGGAGAAGTCGCTGAAGCACTGGCTGTCCGGCACGCTGCTTCCCGCCGCCGTCAAGAAGCAGGTCAACAACGAGATCACCGCCAAGGAGGACGTCGTCTGGCTCGGCCAGCCCTGCCCCAAGATGATGATCGTCCGCAACCTCTGGGCGATCTTCGTCGGCGTCTTCTTCGTGTCCATGTTCATCTTCGTCGGCGGCTTCCTGTTGCTGAAGGACATGAGCGGCGCCACCAAGGGGATCCTTCTCGGCGGGCTGTGGCTGGTCGCCGTCGTCGGCATCAGCGCCCTCGTCCCCATCCTCAGCCGACGCAAGGCCCACCAGACCTGCTACGTCATCACCACCCGACGCGCCATCGTCTTCGCCGGCGGCTTCTTCGGCAGCCCCTCCATCGAATCCTTCAAGCCCAACCTCCTCGCCCACATGCGACCCATGAAGTCGTGGGTCTTCAAGGACGGCGCCGGCGACCTCGTCTTCCGCTCCGTCACCACCATCACCACCACCCACCACAAGCACGGCGGCTCCAGCACCTCGCGCAGCACCGCCTACTACGGCTTCCTCGCCATCCGCAACATGGACAAGATCGAGCAGAAGATCCGCCGCACCCTTCTCGTCGACGATGACGATGATGACGACGACGATTGACGGCGAAGTTTCGCCGCGACGCGCTGCGGAGCGAGTTTCCTGCTCGCCCCGCGGCGCCGCTGCCATTTCGCGAAAGATTCCGGCTCGACCAACGAATCAACTTCGACGAGCATGCATGCTGCACGCGGAGTCAGCAACGGGAGGGCCGGGCGATGTTTCGGTTTCTGCGCTGTGTCGGGCAGGCGGTCGTGGCCCAGGGGATGCGCGGCCTGATGGGCATCGTCCCGTTCGGCGAGCAGATCTTCGACGTTGCCAAGGACTCCATCGAATGCTACCGCCAGTTGAACCGCGAGCAGGAATTGGCCGCCGACCTGGAATTGGTCGTGCAGGCCGAGGTCGCCGTCGTCCGCGACGCGGTGGCGCAGATCGTTCTGGAAGTCGCCGCCGACCGTTCGGTAGAGGAACAGCGCCAGCTGACGGCGTACCTGACGCAGATCCCGTCGGTCGCCAGGCAGTCGCTGCGCCGGCCCGACGACCTCGCCGGCGCCACCGTCCCGGCGTCGCTGCACCTCAACGACCCAATCCAGCTTTCCGCGATCCTGCCGCAGCGCCCGCCACGCTTTCAAGCGGGCCAAAAAGTCCCCGACGCGCCGCAGTGGACGCTGCAACACCTGCTCGGCGCCGGCGGGTTCGGCGAAGTCTGGCTCGCCGCGCACACCTTCCTCGATGAACGCCGGGCTGTCAAGTTCTGCCTCGACCCCGCCGCCCGTGACCGCTTGCTGCGGCACGAAGGCGAAGTCATCAAGCGCGTCATGCAGGCGAGCCAATCCATCGACCGCAAGGGGCATGGCATCGTGCCGCTGCTCGACGCGCACCTCGAAGGCTCGACGCCGTGGCTCGCCTACGAGTACGTCGATGGCGGCGATCTGGCCGGCCTGGTGCGCCCCTGGGCCGCCAGCGACCCCGTGACCCGCGCGAAGAACGCACTGAAGACGCTGCAATCGCTCGCCGGCGTCGTCGGTCGCTTGCACCGCCTGCCGGCGCCGATCATCCACCTCGACCTGAAGCCGGCGAACGTGCTGGTGCAGATGGTCCAGAGCGAAGCGCGCTTGCGCGTCACCGATTTCGGCATCAGCCAGGTCGCCGCCGCCACGGCGCTGCGGCAGGCGGCGGTGTCGACGCCGAGCATGAACCTGGGCGAGACGTT
>JAYSSW010000524.1:0-1736 GCA_043720335.1 Planctomycetia bacterium | reverse complement strand
TCCCGATCAATCGTCGTCGTCTTCGCCGAAGTCGATCTTCATCGGGTCGATGGGGGGTCGTTTCTGGCCGGGCTTGGGGCGCTGGCGCGGCGGGTGGGCCAGGCCGGCCTTCTCCAGCAGCGGGATGTCCATCACTTCCTCCAGTTCGTCGGCGATGTCCTCCAGCGAGCCGCGTCGGCCGGTCTCGTGGTACTGGATCGTGTAGGGCCGCTTGCCGATGGTGAGGGCGTCGCCGGAGTGCAGGACTTTCTTCTGCACGCGGTCGCCGTTCACCTTGACGCCGTTGGTGCTGTTGAGGTCCTGGACGATCCAGAACCCTTCGCGGAAGGACAGTTCGCAGTGTTTGCCTGAGACGTTGGGGAAGTCCAGCTGCACGTCGCACGACTCGCGTCGGCCGACGATCAGCGGCGACTTCAGCAGCGGGACCGAATCGCCTCCGCCGACGGGGATTAGTTCCCCTTTTCCCTCGAAATCCATGACCACTCCTTGACGTGAAACAAAATGAAACGGATGAAAAACGATCGGTCGAGAGTAAGGCGCCGATCCCGCTCGTGGAAGCGGAAAGATTAATCACCAATGATAATCGACCGCGTCGAATCCGTCCAGTTGCTATCCTGACCTGGAACGAAAATCCGCGTGCGGGAGGAACCCGCCGGGGCCGCACGTCCGCGAGAATCGACATGACCAGCCGTTCGGAAATGCCTGCGGGCCTGACGCCGCAGCGCCGCTACTTCGCCTTCAGCCACTTCCTGCGCGAGAAGTTCGGCGGCAAGGTTTGGCGCGTCGCGGTCGACGCCGGCTTCACCTGCCCGAACGTCGACGGGACGGTCGCGAAGGGGGGCTGCGTCTACTGCGACAACCGCAGCTTCAGCCCGTACCGCCGCCTGCCGCGCCGCACCATCGGCGAGCAGGTTGAGCACGGCGTCGCGCTGCTGTCGCGGTTGCACGGGGCGGACCGCTTCCTCGCCTACTTCCAGGCGGCGACCAACACCTACGCCCCGGTCGAGAAGCTGCGCCGCCTGTACGACGAAGCGATGGCGCACCCGCAGATGGTCGGCCTGGCCGTCGGCACGCGCCCCGACTCGGTGCCGAACGACGTGCTGGACCTGCTCGAAGAATACGCCCGCACCAGCTATGTCTGCCTGGAGCTGGGCTTGCAGACGATGCACAACCGCTCGCTCGACTGGATGAACCGGGGGCACCACTTCGACGCGTTCGTCGACGCGGTGCAGCGCTGCGCGGCCAGGCCTCTCGACCTTTGCGTGCACGTGATCCTCGGCCTGCCGGGCGAGAGCCGCGACGACATGATGCAGACCGCCGAGACGATCGCGGCCATGCCGATCCACGCGGTGAAGATCCACAACCTGCACGTTGTCAAGGACACGCCGATGGAGGCGATGCACCAGGCCGGCACGGTTCGGATGCTCGACTTCGACGAGTACATCGGACTGGTGTGCGACTTCCTGGAACTCCTGCCGCCGCACGTCGTCATCCAGCGCCTCAACGGCGACGCGCCGGCGAAGTACCTGGTCGCGCCGGCGTGGTGTTTGGAAAAGGCCCGCGTCCTGCACGCGGTGCAAGCGGAACTGGAACGCCGCGACCGCTGGCAGGGGAGCCGCTGGCGCGCCGGCGCGACGGCGCCGCCGCAGGCGTGGCCGCGCCCGCTGGCGATTGTTTAGCCGCGACGCGCAGCGGAGCGCGGGCGCCGCGCGATGATAGGACACATCGCCGCGCGG